>CAZOKX010000067.1:0-2294 GCA_964580785.1 uncultured bacterium | reverse complement strand
TTGCAGTAATGGGGTTGATTTACACGTGGCTCAAAAATTTATTCGGATAGGTTCAAGATCTCTCCACTTCGACGCCTTCCAACCATTTTCAGCAATTCCCGTTAATTCAATGCTGATCCATTTTTCCTCTTCTTGCAAAAGATTCGGCCTTCAGGCAGAATGCTTCTTATATCACATTTATGTGTTCGGGAGATTTTCATGCGACGATCGATTTGTTTCTGTGAACCTAACTTGTCCTTAGCAGGGGATGTAGCTACTTGGAAATTTTCCTACACCACAGCAACTTTATTGCCAAAGGGAACGCGGCTTAAGTTCGACCTCTTCTCAAGAGGCAGAGACATCGATTGGGAATGCCCTCAAGTCAATCCGAAAGAGAAGAGAAATTTGATCTGGGCTGAAACTCCAGAGGGAAGGGCTTTTCCTGCCAAAGAGCTGCAGGATGAAGAGCAACTGGTCCCATCCTTTGAATTCGTCCTTCCAAGAGAAATTAAAGCTGGCGAAACCCTTTCCATCTTCATGGGATGCCCCGAAGGTAACAAAGAAGAGCAGAAAAAAAATGGCAATCGCGCTCAAACACACATCCAGAGGCGCCGACCCTTCCATCTCTATATTGATCCCAAAGGCAAAGGCGACTACAGAGACCCTGAGATCTTTACCTTAGACGTTCGAGGAAATATCCTCAAAAATATCCGAATCGTTGCTCCCTCGATCGTTGCTAAAAACAAACGGTTTGATGTGATCATCCGTTTTGAAGATGTCTTCGGCAACCTCACCAACAACGCCCCCGAAGGGACTCTTATCGAGGTAAGCTACGAACACTTGCGCGAAAACCTGAACTGGAAGCTCTTTGTTCCAGAAACAGGTTTTATCAACCTTCCCAACCTCTATTTCAATGAGCCAGGAGTCTATAAAATCCAGCTGCGCAATCTCCAAACAGATGACAAGTTCTTATCACCTCCCGTTAAGTGCTTCAGCGATAATGACAAAAGTGTTTATTGGGGGCTGCTGCATGGCGAATCGGAAAGGGTCGATTCTTCCGAGAACATTGAGTCTTGCTTGCGCCACTTTCGTGACGATCGTAACAGCCAATTTTATGCCAGCTCCTCTTTTGAGACACAAGAAGAAACTTCAAACGAGCATTGGAAGATGACCTCTACCCAAGTTGCTGAGTTCAATGAAGACTACCGATTCAGCACCTATCTAGGATTCCAGTGGTTTGGGGATACTCCGGAAGAAGGGCTTCGCCAGATCCTCTACGCTAAAGACAACAAGCCAATTCTCCGTCGAAAGGATAGCAAGTCGAGCACCCTTAAAAAAATCTACAAAAGCCACACTCCTAAAGATCTAATGGGCATCCCCTCCTTTTCCATGGCAAAAGGGATGGAGACCACATTCACCGATTTCACTCCTGAGTATGAGCGGGTCGTTGAAATCTATAATGCCTGGGGAAGCTCAGAATGCCTGGAAAAAGAGGGAAACCTCCGTCCGATCACCTCTCAAGACAAAACTGGGGTCTTTGAATCGGAAAAAGGTTCCATCCAAAAAGCCTTGAACAACAACCACCGTTTTGGTTTCGTTGCAGGCGGCCTTGACGATAGAGGCATCTATTCTGAGTTTTACGAAAGCGGACAGGTCCAGTACAGCCCTGGCCTTACAGCGATCCTGGCTATCGAACAGACCCGAGAAGCGCTATGGCAAGCTTTGCAAAATCGCTGCTGCTATGCAACAACTGGCGAGAGGATCATCATTGGATTTTCAATTGCCAATATTTTCATGGGGAACGAGCTTAACACCAAGACAAAGCCTGGGCTTAACTTCAATCGCCATATCACCGGCTACGTTGCAGGAACAGATACTATTCAAGAGATCACCATCATCCGCAATGGAGTCTCCTTCCACACAATCCGTCCCGATACGACACACATTGACTTCACCTTCGATGATACAGAGTCCCTTTCTAAAATTGCTCTAAAGTCACCCGATGAGAGGCCTCCCTTTGTCTACTACTATATTCGAGTCACTCAAAAGAATGGACATATGGCTTGGGCGTCCCCGATCTGGATCGATCTTACCGATCAAACAACTGTGATCATCCCTTCAAAGAAAAAAAAGAAAGGCGAATAGCTTATTTCGGCCTCTTTATTCGCTAAAATTAGTACTCGTTCACAGGGGGTGAGAGGGGTTAGGCCAAAAATTTCATCAAAATTCGAATAGGCCGCAACAAAGAGGTACTATAGCAGTTTGAATTTAAATTTTTAATCATCTGCAAATCTCTAAAAAAGTAACGTCAATCG
>CAZOKX010000066.1:2422-4068 GCA_964580785.1 uncultured bacterium | reverse complement strand
GATCCCAAGCTATTCTTTGAGGTTTTCATGCGATGGCCGCTTTTTCTTGCCTTTAGTTTTAGGCTTTTCGCAGCTTCGTTCGATGATGTGACTCCTTCGAGCCCAGAAGAAATCCTCTCTTTAACTACAGACTTATTGGTTGATGGATTTGTTTCGGTCGCTTCCGGCCAGATTTCGATTTCCGAAGTCGATTTGGCCGTGAAAGGTGCGCAGAATTTGGTCTTAAAAAGAACCTATGTAGCACCCCGAATTCTAGGACGCTATGATGATAAAGATAAAGTAGATCGCCTAGCTTTAGGCAAAGAGCTTTGTCAGCTGGAAACGAAGGGTTGGGTTGTTTATCCCCATCTTTGGGCAGGATATAATCGGAATTCTCAATACTTTCAAGTTCGTGACGCCTTAGGATTTGTCTTGGAATTTCAAGTTCAAGGCAACAAAGGAATTTTGAAAACAGCTTCCTATGGTTGCTCCAACTTAAGAGGAGAAAGACCAAGCAGTTCCGCAGATATTCGCAATATTGAGTTTCTGGTTGAAGGGGATTGGGTTAAGGTGACTTGGCCTGATGGACTCATCCGTTATTATTTGCAGAGCTATCCAGGAACATATCGGCTTGAAAAAGAGATTCTTTCCAATGGAAAAATGATCCGATATCAGTACGATGCCCAGGGGCTTCGTAAGATAGTGTCCTCTGATCCAACAGGTCAGCTGATCTATGCTTCTATCACCAAAGTCGGCAACAACCATTATATAAGCTCTGACGAAAGAGAAGTTGATCTGGTTTATGAAAGAAGAGAAATCAAGGGCGGCTGGAAAAAGAAAAAGCTTAAAGAAACAGGAAGTTTTCAATTTCCTGTAATGGTTAGGGGATCTCATCCAAGCTACGTCAATACGGTCGGTTATAACGATAGAACCCTTCTCAACTCCTACGATGCAAAAAACTATCCCGTCTCATGCACCTATTTCCAAAATGAAAATGTACCAGCCCGCATTCAAACCTTTTCGAATCCATCAGGCTCTTTTTCTTTTTCATATGATCCAGCAGTCGCTGGCAAGAAGGAAGGTTCTACAACCGTCACCCACCCTGATGGCGCACAAAGGATCTACCGCTTCAGCAACCTGCTACTTTTGGAATCGATTGAAAATTGGTTTGATGGCACATTAATCAACAAGAAGATCTTTAAGTACGATTACAAACAACACATTAAAAGTATTGAGACTCTAGATAGGGATGAAAATCTCCTTATAGCTAAACATTTTGAATGCGACGATGCAGGGAACGCCATCCTAGAGAAGACAGAAGGTGATTTTGGTATTTTTAATATCAAACGCGAATTTGATAAAAACCGAATAATCTTTGAAGAATACGATAACGGCCTACAACACGTATTTACCTATCTAGGTGGTACGAGGCTTGTTACATCCAAGACAACACTGGAATCAGGGGTCCAGCTCTGTAGAACACTCTATTCCTATGATGATGCCAATAATCTTGTTCAAATTGAAGAGGAGGGCAAAACAAGGCTCAGCCGCACATTATACCAAGCAGCGCCTCATTTGCACCGCATTGAATGGGAAGAGAAGCGAGATTGGGAAGGTAAATTGCTGCATAAAACTCATTATACTTATGACCAATGGGGCAACACAAA
>CAZOKX010000066.1:0-2322 GCA_964580785.1 uncultured bacterium | reverse complement strand
TTTCTAATGGATTAGTGATTCGTCGCACATTTGATGATAAAGGTCGCCTAACCCTTCTTCAAGAAGATGATCATGAGACCTGGTTTGATTACAATGCATCCGATGAGCTCATCAAAAAAGTCGATTACCTAGGCTTTACAACAACGTATCGCTACCACCCCGTTCACGGAAAGCCAGATCGAATAGAAGAAGAATCCTCTGTAACTGAAATGAGTTATGATCTTTTTGGTCGCCCAGTTGTCATAATAGATCCAATGGATGCTAAGACGATAAAAAAGTACAACAGCTATGGAGATGTTGCTCAAATCACCTATCCAGAAGGAGGCCAAGAGTCTTTTACCTACTATCCCAACGGTCTTCTCAAATCACATACGGATCCTGATGGTTTAATTACCGCCTACACATATGATGCCCTTAGTCGTACAAAAGAAAAAACTGTAGGAAAGTCGACCACTACTTTTGAATACGATGGATATAACCTTTGCCGAACAATCGATCCTGCAGGCTTTATTACAACCTATAGATACGATCTTGCTGATAGAAAAATCGAAGAAAATCGAGAAGGCCGAATAATACGTTATGGGTATGATTCTCTAGGCTTTTTAAGCAAAGAGGAGAAAGGCGAGTATAGAATTAAATATATAAACGACGCTTTAGGTAGAGTCCTCACAAAGTCCATCGACGGAGTTTTAGATACTTTTTGGACCTATGATGGAGGTGGAAATGTTATTGCTATTCAGCAAGGGGGGATTACTCGGCTATCCTATGACTCTCACAATCGATGCATAGAAAAAGTTGATGAGGAGGAAAATAGAACTATTATCTCTTATGAGAAAGGACCTAAATTTCTTATTAAGAAAATAACGGACCCGCTGGGAATTGAAACCATTCATACTTACAATCCTAAAGATCAGCTTTTAACAAAAATAGTCGCTGACCAAATAGTTGAAGAGTTTGAATATGATTCACTTTCTCGGATGCAGCGACAAGACCATATTCGTTTCTGCTACACTCCAAATGGAAATAAAGAGTGGATGCAAGAAGCTGGAGTTCGTGCCACCCATTGGACTTATACTCCAGGTAACCTAAAGCTATCTAAGGAAAAGCCTGATGGAACAACCGTTCTATATCGTTATAACGAGCAGCTCCTTCCAGAAAAAATTGGATCTCGTGAATTCCGATACGACCAGTTAGGCAGGCTTATTGGAGGCACAGGATTTTCTAGAACTCTTGATCCTTTTGGCAATATTTTGAAAGAAGAATGGTCGAATGGCCTTTGGATTGAAACAGATTATGATGAGCTGGATCGCCCGCTTGTGCAAAAGTTGCCAGATCATAGCCGAATTGAATATGAGTACTATGGACCATTTCTTAAAAAGGTCTCTAGATTTTCTGTTAAAGGGGACGAGCTCTACTCTCATAGCTATGATGATTATGATGCCAAAGGTAATCCAAGAATAGAAAAAGGGCTTTTTCAGACGAATTACGAGTACGACAAAAGAGGAAGAAGGATCAGCCAGAAAAATCCCTATTACTCTGAAAGTATTGAATACAATCCTTCAGGAAACCTTATACGAAAGGGGAACACCGCCTATACCTACGATCTTTTATCGCAGATGACCTCAGAGTCTAACAAATTTACAGCTGCTTATGATGTTCATTATCATTTGAAACAGCTCAAAGATCATTTGATCAAAATCGATTCATTGGGTCAAATCCAAAGCCTTCAATATGATTTAAATGGCAACCTCCTCAAGCCAGGGTTTGTTTATGATGAATTCGACCAGCTGATTGAAGCGGAAGGAGAGAGGTTTACGTATGATGCACTAGGTAGAAGAATCCAGAAAGCAGAGACTACTTTTCTCTATATCGGTGATGAAGAAATAGGCTCGTTTGAGCATAGAAAGCCCAAAGAGCTCAAAATTTCAGGAAGAAATGTGCCGATTGCTATAGAAATCGACCAGGTGCCTTATGCTCCGATTGTTGACGCACAAGGGATCGTACGGTCTCTAATTAATTGGCATACTGAAGAAATCTTCAAGCAAAACGGCTGTGATGTCTTTGGGGCTGGGTTATCGGAAGAGATCCCCTACGCCTATTCAGGAAAAAGATACGATCCAAAAACAGGGCTACTCTATTTTGGAAAACGCTATTATGATCCGACCTTAAGGCTTTGGCTGACTCCTGATCCAATCGGATCTTCTAATCATTCAAATCTATATCAATACCTTTTTAATAATCCTTATTTATACCAAGACAATAATGGGGAGTTTGCTTTTGCAATTCCTCTTTTGTTTTGGGGTATAGAGCTGGCTCTACCGA
>CAZOKX010000065.1:0-5291 GCA_964580785.1 uncultured bacterium | reverse complement strand
CGGCAAGTGGCGATCTCCTCTTTAATGGAGGAACCCTTCAATCAACAGGAACCTTTACCTCAGCCCGCTTAGCTTCCCTAGATGGAGCTGGCACCATTGATGTAACAGGAACCAACAACTTAACGATGAGCGGCGTCTTTAGCGGAACAGGTAGCCTCATAAAAGCGAACACCGGAGCCCTGGTTCTTAGTGGGACTAATACCTACAGTGGTGGAACCACGTTGAGCGGGGGCACCACCCGGGTCAGCGCAGACGCCAATTTAGGAGCAATAAGCGGCGGTCTTATCTTTAATGGAGGAACCCTTCAATCAACAGGAACCTTCACTTCAGCCCGCTCGGCTTCCCTAGCCGGAGCTGGCATCGTTGATGTAACAGGAGCCCATACCTTAACAATGAGCGGCGCCTTTAGCGGAACAGGCGACCTCACAAAAGCCAATACCGGTACCCTGATTCTCAACGGCGCCAATACCTATAGCGGAGGAACAACAGTTAGCGGCGGCATTTTACAAGGCACAACAGCAAGCCTACAAGGCGACGTCACAAATAATGCAAGTATTGTTTTTGATCAGTCCTCAACAGGGACCTATGCAGGGGCCATGTCGGGAACAGGAACCATGACCAAACAGAATACTGGTATTTTGATTCTCAGTGGGGCCAATACCTATAGCGGAGGAACAACGGTGAGTGCTGGCACATTGGAAGGGGATACGACAAGCCTGCAAGGCAATATCACCAACAATGCAAACGTCATTTTCAATCAAGGAATCGTGGGGACTTACTCAGGAGTCATGTCGGGCACGGGAAATTTGATCAAACAAAACACCGGGACATTGATTATACAGGGAAACTCCAGTGGATTTACAGGGACGACAACTCTTACTGGTGGGCTTACAAATATATCGGGAACCCTGGGCGGACATCTTTTTGTTCAGCCCGGAGCCACCCTTAAAGGAATTGGCACTGTTGGCATGTTGGAAAACAATGGGACAGTTCAGCCTGGAGGATCGATCGGAACACTCACTGTTACAGGAAATTTTATACAGTCTTCTACAGGGGTATTACCCATCGAGCTTAATTCTTCAGGAGCAGCATCCTTGTTGCAAGTCGCTGGAACAGCAACGCTAGACGGAACTCTTAGTCTTCTACCAGCTCCAGGAATCTATCAAGATGGAATAACCTATACAATTATCACGGGAGCTGGGGGAGTAACAGGCACTTTTGCTGATGTGATAAACAGCCATCCAGAAATTCTCTTTACGGTGAATTTTTTTCCCAATTTTGTCGAATTGGTTACTAATGGTGGCCACATTATTCCACCAACATTTCCTGTGGTCCTATCAGGAAATGCCAGCTCAGTAGTTTCTTATTTATTTTGCTCTGCTTTCCCCTTTGATAATCAAGATCTTGTTAGCGTTATTAACCCAATATTGCAGCTTCCTTCCAATGAAGCAATCGCAGCTTTAAACCAATTAACCCCCGCTCAATTTGGCGCTCTTTCTTTAAACGAACTAGAGAACAACTATCAAGTAGGAACTCTATTATCCGATAGCATTGGTTGTGATATCTGTTCAAAAGGGAAGACAAATACAGTGCAGATAGTCCCTTTTGGTTTTTCCTCTCAGTATCATCATGTTCGTGAAGAACTGCCTACATTTCAAGGAGCTTCTTATGGGGGCACAATCATAGCTGGGCACCGATTTACAAATAACATCTCTCTTGGCGGTACCGCCGCTTATACCTACTCAACCACTCATTGGAGCCGAGGACAGGGACATGCGACCGATGATGCAGGATATCTAGGAGCTCTTATCCGCTATGATTGTAAAAACATCTATCTTGCATCTACTCTTTTAGGGGCTGTTAATTTCTACGATGTTGACCGCAAAATATCGTACGCCGATGTTCGGAGAAAAGCGCACAACTCACATAAAAGCTGGGATCTTTCAGGAAAAGTCCTTATTGGAGGAGTTTGGAAGCCTCTAGACAATCATCGAACTTTTAGCATCCAGCCCTCTGGATCAGTTGACTGTTTTAACTCTTTTGCTAATAGCTATACAGAAAAAGGGGCCCATTCTATCGACTTATCCGTTAACAAGCACTACTCTGCTTTGTTAAGAACACTAATTAACTTTGAGCTATCGGAGGAATTCAAAAAGAGCGATCTCTGCATCCAGCCCAAAATCAACATTGGTTGGATGAGAACAATACCGTTAACAGGAGAGCATTATACCTCTAGATTCAAGGGACTCAGCATCTGCAAAGAAAATTTTACGGTCAAGAGCTACCATAATACATTTGATCAATTGGTAGCAGGTGCAACCCTTTCAATAACGAAAGGATCTATGCGATTAAGCGTTGCTTACAATGGACGTTATGGCCAAAACAAACTGTTCAATGAAGGAAACCTCTCCTGGTCCTATGATTGGTAAAACAGATGGGTTTTTGAAAGAAGGTGAACAATTTCATCATCCGTTATTTGGTCGAATAATCGATAGAAACTTCCCACTGCTTCAAAAAAAGCTGGGACGTCCAGGCAAACGACTTCATCGACCTCTTTTTCGATTTTTTGAAGCGAGTCGGGCGATGCAACAGGAACAGCGAGGACAATTTTTTTTACCCCGCTTGTCCGCACCGACTTGATCGCAGCGCGCATGCTAGCCCCGGTTGCAATCCCATCATCGACTAAGATTACCGTTTTGCCTTTCATCTCAGGAGCCTTCATATTCTCCCTGTAGAAGTCTAGCCGCTGCTTTACTACCATCTTTTGCCTCTCCACCTCCGAAGCCAAATATTCCCGCGATACACCTAATAGACCCATTAGATGCTCATTAAATACCCCATCTCCAAGTTCTGCAATAGCTCCAAGAGCAAGTTCTGGATTTCCTGGGGCACCAATTTTTTTCACTATAACGACATTTATAGGAAGTTCTAGAAATGAGGCTATCTCGCAAGCTGTTACCACACCGCCGCGGGTCAGTCCCAAGACAAGGACATTTTTTCGGCCCTTGTATTTCTTCAGCTCCAAAGCAAGCTGCTTTCCTGCGTCATGACGATCACTAAAAAGCATAGGACTGGCTCCACGTAAAACTTGTTCATATTCCCTACTCCAGCTTCTCGGATTAGCGACTAGGGTGCTGACGGACATTTTCTACAGAAAACTAACTTTTTTTCCAGAAAAGATTAAACACACTTAAACTCGAGAAGTTCTCCTCTAATTCAATTGTGGCTTCGATCTCTTTCTTAGATAATTTTTTTCTGATTTCTTTCGGGCTATAGGAAACAACCCCGACATGCTTAGGCAACGACCTGCCAAGGAAAAAACCGAAATTGGCGTTGGCAACCACCTTTGCGATCAAAAAATCCTGAAAAACTTTGCTGCTTTCAAAAAAACTTCCGTCGCTAATGACAAGATCGGCATGAATGGCTTGCTTGAGCTCTTTAATCGGTACAAACCTCACTCCATCGATCCCAGATTCTTCTAGATAACGTTCTGCAAGCTTAAGCGCAGCAGGAATATCAATGATCGTATAGCCTTTAAAGTTATGCAGCTCATGCAGAACTCGACACAACCCGCCATATCCCGCACCGATCTGCACAACTTCTTTACCATCTAACTCCCCAATTTTAGCCTCGATCTTTCCGCATAAAGCAACATAGTGCAACGTTGTCGGGGAAAATTCTCCAACTTTTTCATACGCATAAACACAGGGAGATCCGATCAAATCGTTGCTCCGAAGTCTATCCAAACGATCAAAAAGAGCAGGGAACTCCCCTGCAATCAAGTTGAGACAAGCAAGTCCTTCTTCGTAAGAAAGATTCTCGTGAACCAAATTAAAAAGGGGGTGCTGTTTAAACCCTTGAAACATCCGGTCATCTTCTGCTGCCTGCTCAAAAAAAGCAGAAATCAATCGCTGATCATAGACTGCAATAGGAGAAATTTTATTTTTATCCCGCTGAGGCTGGCAGCTGGTAAGGAGGGCCAAAAATAGAAAAAGGCATTGCTCTACTAGGTTACTTCTCAACATAGCCACAATGATACCTTTGCCCTGATTTATCTACCAGATCAGCGATAGATCGTTCAATAGCAAAAAAAAGAAGGTCACGTTAAACTGAAAAATGGAATACTCAAAGGAAACATGAGAATTATTTTAGGACTCGTCGCCCTTGGTCTAACAGGTTATAGCCTTTGGTGGATGAGTGATTCACGACCAGATCTCAAGAATAAGGTTGAGGAGATCCTCAATACGGGATCCTTTCATACCCTTGAAATCCGCTATTCCGCTAACCAGATCATGGAAGTGCACCGGAAAGACCTTCTTAAAGACAATCGCCACAAATATTTAGAGCCTTCTCTCAAATTTTATCCCTACCTTCTGCTCGAGGTGAAATACATCATCTCAGATCACAAGACCAAAGAAGGGGTGATCCTATGGGATTTGACCGATGGAGAAATGGTCCTTGATACGAAGCATTGGGAAAAGACCCATGGCTTTGGAGATTGCATCAATGCCAACACCAACCGGCAAGAGTTCCGTGTAATCAACACCTTGGCAAAAAAAGGAGGAGCGAGCGACCGGCAAGGCCTTTCTAAAGCGCTTAATGTTGACAACGATGTTCTAGATGCCTGGATCGATAGCTGCCGCCGCAAGCAGCTGATCGTTCAAACAGGGAACTTCTACAGGCTTCATCTTGAAAATCCGAAATTGAAAATCCTCCCCTCCACAAAACTTGATGAAAACCTTGTGACCCAACCGCACCGCAATGCAGTTCGGGTGACCAAGGCCTTTTCTTTTTCCCAAATTGAAAAAATTACCCGAGCCGCCTTCGGCAACGAATTTGGCATCCGTAAAACCTCAGATGTCTACCTGCCCGTCCATTGCATCGTCGTTCAAAATCCAGACGGCTCAATCCATACCAGCCATTGGAACGCCCTGAATGGCAAGCCCCTCTAAAAAAGCCGTCCTAAAACCTCGCTCTTTAAAAAGCAATTATCCACAATTTTTTGGAACACGACTCGATCCTTGCTGGGAAAATCTAGACTTGATAGACTGGTGCACTTTCTTTTCGATGGAAAGATGGCTGAGTGGCCGAAGGCACGTCCCTGCTAAGGACGCGTACCCCTCAAAGGGTACCGTGGGTTCAAATCCCACTCTTTCCGTTGTTTTCCCCCACCAATCCCTATCAAAATGACTTCATCTTCAAAACAGGAATTGTTTGCAATTGCAGTGAAAAATTTCAGCAATTCCCGTTAAATCAATTTTCGCAATGAGCTAAACTGCTTTCCTAACTAT
>CAZOKX010000064.1:0-5315 GCA_964580785.1 uncultured bacterium | reverse complement strand
TAAGCATCCGAAATCTGATCCTGAAGCCCAAGAAGACTTTAAAAAAAATTCGAAGGAAAAGTAGCCGCGGCAACGCCGGAAGGAGTTCCACCAGAAAATATCGAAATTTGGTTCCAGGACGAGGCGAGAGTAGGACAGCGAGGAACAGTTACTCGGCTTTGGGCAAAACGGGGTACTCGTCCTCGAGCAATTCGGCAACAACAATTCAAATATGCCTATATTTTTTGGCGCTGTTTGTCCAGATAAAGATCGAGCGGTGGGATTGGTTTTACCGGAGATCGGAATGGTTTGTATGCAAAAACATTTCGAATTTTGGACAGTTGTTGTGATGCCTGGAATGCCTTTACCTGCACGGCCGGTACCGTCCGCCAGCTATGCACTAGAGAGCGGGTAAGAGCTAAAAATTATTTTTAATAAATGGTATTAGATCCGTTTTGGGCATAAAAAAACCCATCAGCGCAAATTCTGCCGATGGGTTTTTGCTAGATTCTAGAAAAAAAGCTTAGCCTTCTGCTTTTGACAGGCTAGCGGTCTCTGACCTGGGTTCCTCTTGGTTTACAACAGGGGCTGCTTCTTTGTTAGATTCTTTTCCTTCAGTCAGTTCTGTGAATCGACGGCCTAATCGGAGCACAGAAACGGCCCAAACGGCGCAGATGATGATTACTAGAGGGCCAAGGATGAAGGTTAAGCTTGCTAGCGAGACACTTCCGCCAATGACTGCTAAGAGGGTAGATTGGATGAACGCGCCACCCGATTTACCAGCCCTTCCTCCAATAACCTCTACAGCTCCTTGTCCTTTTACTTTTGCTTCCTGGTCTAGAGGGATGTAGGCCATTTGCTTTGTTGAGTCAAAGAGGGAGTACTTAGTGCCTTTGGACAAAACATTCTGGACCTGCCCAACAACGACCGCAACGAGGACGACCGTAACTCCCATGAGAGGAGCGAAAGGCGTACTCTTTGTGCCGTTCCAGACAACGAAGAAGAAGATGGACGAAGTGACGAGGACCATGATTGGAGTCAAGATCGCAGCTTTTGTCCAGCTCAGTTTTCTTAAAATGTTGTTACCAACGACCATCAGAAGGATCGTGATTATTCCTGTCCAGGTAGAAAATTGTCCCATGAACATGTTGTAGTCATTCATATCTGGAAAGGCAATTTTGATCTGTCCTTTCCATACCCCTTCAACGAGGTTAATGGTAATACCGTAGGATAGGACGAGGATTGCAATGAGTCCGAGGTAAGGGTTTTTTAAGATATAGCGGAAGCTTTCAACAACCGAAAGCTTTGCTTTTTCTTTTTTCTTGCCTTGGCCTGGCTGATAGAGGTTTGGATCAGTTAAGACATTTCTATTCATCCACCAATAGGTGAAAATTGCGATAGATCCAGCTAAAATGACAGATCCCATCAATAACTTTAAGTTTACTCCAAAAGAATCGATATCTTTAGGGAGGGATTTTGCATACTTGGCGGTGAAGATAATGATCGGGCCGGAAACCAAAAGCCCCACGTTTCCAATCATGCCAAAAAGACCGTAGAAGCGCTTAGCTTCTGTGATTTTGGTAATCTCGTTTGCAAACTGCCAGAACAGCATCGACAGAACGACGCTTCCCCAGAGCTCGGAAAGGATATAGAAAATGCTAAAGCTCCAGTTACCTACGACAGGGATGAGCCAGTGGAAGTTAGGAAGAGAGGCTTGTGCAGCCTGAATAGAGTTCATGCTCATATGGAGAGCTTCTTTGTTCGGGTAAATAAAGAAAGCAAACACTCCAAAGAAGAGCAAGAATGGTGTAATAATGGCATAGAAGAGGCGTTCTCTTGTGAAGACGTTTGCCAATTTAATGAAGAGGACCATGAAGAGAATCGCAGCAGGGGTGACGCCGTACAGTTTTAAGAATGATAGGCACTCTGCTCCGCCGCCTGGTGCGTTGACCATCAATGTGTCTTTTGTGTCTCTTAAAATAGTATAATTAAATAAAATACACATCATCATGATGCCCATCGGAAGGAACTTCTTTAGTTCGAACCGATGAATAGGCCAAAATATACCACGTAGTCCCTTGAAGGTTATTTCGTTAGACTCGCTTGATTTTGTTGACATATAGAATCCTTATGAATTTAAGCAATTCAATGAGTTAATTGAAAATAGTTTACAGTCCAATACCATACCATTTTAGGCGAGAAATTGACAAGCCCAAAGAACTGATCTTAACGGCTATTGTTAAAAAAAATTGAGCATTAGAAGGAAGGGGGTTGATAAAAGATCCATCTCTAAGGCGCTCCAACCCCAAACTTATCATAAAAACACCTCGGCATTGACGTCGTCGAGGTGTTTATTAGATTTCAAAGAAACTACCGCTGAGCCGCCGCCGCTGCTGCTGCAATAATTTCGCTTAAGTTGTTCATTCCTAAAGCTTGTTGTTGGATTGCGTTACAAGACTCAACATAGGCATTCCAAAGCTCGGGCTCAATTTTCCCATGGCGGATCGAAGCGATCAGCTCCCGCTTGCACGATGCCAAGGATTTTTTTGGTGCAAGGATGGAGACCATTTCTTTGTCGCCTGCAAGTCTAGCGATGTTGAGCATTCTTTCAAGCTGCGTTCGTGTGAATGTAACTTGGTCGCGGCGCTTACGGGATCCTCGAGCAGCGCGTTGCTTTGGAGCAACTGAAGACGGTCTATCAACGCTAATGATGAATTTTTCAATTAAAGAGCTGAGCTCGCTAGGAGCGCGGTTTTTCATTTTCCTTAGCGTAAAGTGGTGCATGTAGCCTCCAGATGCCATAGGGAGGTATTTGCAGAGGTCGTTTTCCTTTCTGCCATTTACTTTTTTGATCGCTTTCGTGATCACATCTTCAATTTCCCGAAGATTTTTTGCTTTTGGTTCTACGGCATCTTCACGTGAGTTCATATCTGTTTCCTTTTGGTTATACTCGAGGCTAAACCCTTTCCGTCTAACAGGACTTTGTTCTTTTTAAAAACGAGTCTCTTCGAACAGCAAAAGCTTTATCAACGAATTATAGTTTATTTTTTAATTGTTGTTCTTCGATATCCAGTTTAATCAATCTTCGTTTCCAGTTCCTGAGAAGTTTCTGATAACACGCTCATTTTGATGTTTCAGGGAAGCTTAAAAAATCTCAGTATTTGTAATTTTGATTATTTGATTTAACTGATTCTTATTTTATTTGCAATAATCTTTATTTTTTCCCGCTGAAAAGTCAGAGGCCCTAAAACTAAGCATGAGCTCACTTAACAATGTCGTTAAGACGGTATCTTCTCTTTGAAATTATTTATTTTCGAGATTTTATGAGAAATTGATGTTTTTCGCAATAATTCTCTTTTTTCGAGGCGATTTTGTCTTTATTTGATTGATTTTTTATGAAGAGAAATCAATTTCTATTATTTTGATTTGAGGATAAAACTGCCACCCTTTATAGCTGTCTCGAAGATGGCAATAGAAAAAGATCCTGTTGTGGTTCTTCTTCCCCATTCGAAGTTGTTAAAAAATAACAAATCAGAGCAATGAAATAGCGCACCACCTTTGACCTCCCGAACCTTCCAAAGAAGTTCTTTGTGACTTTGAAACGACCGATAATACTGAAAATGAGCTTTCTGGATGAAGAAAAATTTGGAAACGTAGGATATGCTGCGAACGGTTCTTAAGATCCCAGATCACTTGAACCGAGCTGAAGATCATCATCAGAACGGTTCTCTTGTAATTTAGCAGCTTTTCTAGCCTGCGCCTGTTCTCTTCTTTCTTTGCCCTACAGAAAAGGTCTAAGCATTAGCAAGAACTTTTCTGTAGTGATAGATGTACCCTTCGCTCATCCTCATCTGAGCATATTCCAGGGTGATTGGACGCACATACCGGTCATTGCAAATCCACCAAGTATCGTCTGGATCTTTGATAAAGGCAACATAGTGACCTAAACTAAGACTAGCGCCAATGTGAATAATAAAGCCGTCGCATTCGTAGTTAGCACCTTGTGCATCTTGGCTATACCACTCTCCTAGCGCGAAGTTAGAGGGTGCAGGAATCCGGTCCCCGTTCTTTCGAAAGATGGTTTGGTTTGCAGTAGCATTTCGATGCTGATAAAATCTTTTAAATTGAATGAGCAGGTCGTTCGGAGCTGTTGGAAATTGAAGGTTGATCACCCTTCCTAAATCATCTTGATAATTAAAATAATTAAACATCAAGATATTGAAAGGCTGTCTGCTATTTTGGCCCAATTCAAAACAGAGCATATGCTCAGCTCTTGGCCGGTGGGCTGGAGCTCCTGCAATCGTCATCTGTAATTGGTACAAAGAATGGGGATCTTCAAATAAATATTCAAATACCTTTGCAGCATCCTCTTGAACACTGCCTAAAGGAGCTCGACCGACCGTTTGAAGAGCATTTCTAATGAGCTGACCATTAACACCTCGGACCACACGCTCCTGGGCACCTCGAGCGACTGCATAAGCTCGCGCGATCTGCTGCACCTCAGGGATCCGTTGAGCTGCAGGACTAGCCAAAAGATTTGGAGAGTTTAACAGAAGCTGCATACTGGCATTTGCCCAGCAATTATTTCCAGAATTGATGAGACCAATGGGCTGGCCGGGAGCATAGGAAGGCAAAGGAAAAATAGCGTCATGGACATCAATAGAATAGGCTTCCATATACGTCCCTAAGAAGGCGATAGCAATAGCAGGAATAATGCCAACCAGGACCATTGGCCCCGCCATTACAGAACCAACTATGCTTGCACCAATACCCAAAACAGCTGCTACCTGGAGCATACGGCCTAAAACGACAAGACCATGCACCTTGGAATCGGTTGAGCAGCAGTCTCTAAGCCGACGTTTAACAGCGCCAGGAATCGAACCGATTATCGAAGACGCGGAAGTAAAAGCAGAACCAAGCGCCATGTCGGTGCTTTCAAAACGATTGCGAACTGCTTCGATAGCCATATTTTTTCTTTAAAGTTAGGCGGTTTTCAGAGGAAGTATAAATTATTAGACTCCTATTTTTCAACCAAACAATTTATTTATCTTTAGATAAAAAATATTTATTTAATTTCCTTTTCACCAACATTAATACTGTTTATATGGGAAATTAGAGAACCAACAACGTAAAAAGCCAAAAAATGGCGCCTACCCATTCAAGACGGCTTTGTTGCGCAATTCCCCCAAGCAGGATAGCTGCCTGACCGCTGCCTAATTCAGAATACCATTTTTTTATAGCTTTTTGGCATTCCAAGTTCTGTCATTCGATTCAGAGCATCTATAGTGGTTTGAATTTAAATTTTTAATCATCTGCAAATCTCTAAAAAAGTAACG
>CAZOKX010000063.1:0-6158 GCA_964580785.1 uncultured bacterium | reverse complement strand
AAATGCAGATCTCTTAAATGTGTCGGGAACGGCTGCTCTAGATGGGGCTTTGAGTATCGTTGTTGCTCCAGGAGCTTATGCAGCTGGGACCACCTACACAATCCTGACTGCTGGTGGAGGAGCCTCTGGTGCATTCAGCTCCGTATTTGATAACCACCCTGCGCTTCTATTTATAACGAACTACTCGCCGAACATGGTACAATTAGTTACTTTGCAGACTACATTAATACCCCCAATCTTTAATCCGCCTGGAAATGCTGGAAAAGTTTCAGACTATTTTATTTGTCGATCGTTTCCAACTGATAATGCAGACTTGTTAGCGGTGGTAGAAGCTCTTTTTGCTTTGGAGCCTGATGCCTATGTAAAAGCCTTGAATCGATTAACTCCTGCTCAATTCGGAGCTTTTCCATTGGCTGAGTTGGAAAATAACTTCAATCTAGGGAATACCTTTTTCGTAGCAGGAGCCGGCCAAAGATCCCACTGTTATGTTGGCGAAAAAAACCCCATGAGCATTTGGATAAATCCTCTAGGTTTTATGTATTCACAAAAGGGGCGTCAGCAAGCCTCAGGCTTTGATAACCACACATATGGGGTGGCTACAGGTGTAGATCGTTTAATCGCTAGCCACTGGACCGTTGGCTTAGGTGCTGGATACTCCCACTCCCATCTCCATTGGGACAACCAAGAAGGAAAATCTAATGTGAATTCTGGGTATTTAGGGCCTTATGTCAAATATGACTCTAAACACATCTACTTTGATTTTCTTCTTCTAGGAGCTGGCAATTTTTATAACGTTGATCGAAAAATCAAGTTTCCAGGACTTTCCCGAACTGCCTCCAGCGATCCTACGACTTGGAACCTCTCGGAGATCCTCTTGGTAGGAGGAAGGATTAAGCCTTTTCGTAATGTGGATCAGCTTTTCTTTCAGCCTGAACTCATGTTAGACCAATTGAATAGCTTTCAAGGTAGGTTTCATGAGAAAGGGGCTCACTCGATCGATCTTACTGTTAAAAGCAAATATGCTTCCTTTTTGCGCTCCCTTCTCAACGCTAAATTTGTCAAAGAATGGCATGTTTCTAACTTCTGTTTGATTCCTAGTCTTAATTTAGGCTGGCTAAGAACTACTCCTATTAGCGGTGGGCATTATACTGCTCGATTCAAGGGTCTCAAAATATGCGAGCCAGATTTTCATGTTGAAAGTTTTCATGAAACGATTGATCAAATCCTTGTAGGAGCTCAATTCTTAGCTTCTCGGGAAGGGAAACTTGACTTTTCTGTTGGATATCAAGGGGAGTTTGGAGAAGGGACTAAGGTCAATGAAATCAATGCTGCTTTGCGTTGGAGATTTTAGATTAACTCTCTTTGGCTGTTGGTTGAACTGGCGCACGGCACCGGCCATGATGGAGGTAAAAGCATTGGTTATGCAGAGGTCTCAATCGTTCTAGACTTACTAGACCTGGATGGATCAGTTACGTTTTAGAAGCAAATCCGATGAATCCTACTTTAGTAGAGGGGGTGAAAACAAAACGAAAGTCGGAGCAAATTTTTCTTTGAATAAAGCTTTTCCAAAATCCCGCGCTCTTGATATCTGGCATTAGCCCTTGAATTGATTTCATCTTAAGACCGGACTTCAGGCACATATTCTTCAGTTCATCAGGACGGATAAATAAGTTATAGACGTGCATATTGTATGGAACATTGGGAACAAGCCATTCCACGCATTTGATCACCAGCAGGTAGCTTAATAGGTTTCGGTTGAAAGTATGGAAGAAAAAGAGGCCTTCGGGCTTAAGGAGGCGCCCGACCTCCTGAATGATTATTTTCGGGTTTTCTACATGTTCTAAAAAGTCCATTGCGCAAATGACGTCGAATGTTTCATCTCCAAAAGGGATCTTTTCTGCATTGCAATAAATGTACTCAACACATTGGCTTACGTCCCGTTTTTTGGCCTGATCTAGACTAGATTGAGATAGATCGATCCCTGTGACGACATGGCTTGCTCGAGCAAGTTCATTAGCAAGTAGTCCACCGCCGCAGCCAATATCTAAGATCCGGCATTCATTTTTTCCATAATCTCTAAGGGTTTTAAGGATCCAAGGATTGCGCACTGCGTTTTCTGCCCGAAGGAGGGCAATTGGGTGGCATTCTCCTTCATACCAGGCATCGTTCAATTCGTCATAGAATGCGTTGTTAATCATAAAATGGATTTCACTTGCTTGTATTTTTCCAGATAAAATTCCAGTAAATCGCTTGATAAAACATGAAAACCGCTACGAAAATTGTTTGAACTTGCAAGAAGGCCTTGAAGAACGCTGGCTCATTAAACCATCTTAGAAGCCAGTAGGGTGGTTCATTGGAATGTAAAAAAGGCCACATTAAGCAAGCGGAAGCTAATAGAACAGGGTGATTAATAAAGAGCACAGAATGGAGCCATTGCTCCGATGCTGGGCAGCATTCTTTATGAATAAATTCATCTTTAGTTACAAATAAGCAGGAAAATAGGCCAAGGACCACATAGACTCTAAACGTGGTTGCTGTGAAAGGGACAAGCAAGATGAAGAGTAGGCAGATCAATACAGTCAGAGTGTCTAGAGGATGGCCGATCCGCTCCCATCGTGGCAGGCCTCGCTTTCGATGAAAAATATACTCATCGAGCGTGATAGCAATCCCTTGAATCAAAAAAGAAATTGTCAAAAGAACATACATTGGCTAGTTCCCCCGTTTTTCAAATAAGGCTCCAGAAATGCTTAACCCTGGGCCAAAAGCTAAACTGATGATCTGAGTCCCTTCAGGCACCCTGTCGTCTGATAATATAAACTCCCAAATGTGAGGAAGGGTCGCAGAAGACATGTTTCCGCATGCTTTTAGAATCTGTTGCGAATGGCGCAGTTGTTCAATATTTAGTCTTAACAACTGTTGTACTTGCATTAGGATTTTAGGCCCTCCAGGATGAACGGCAAAGAGGGTGTTTCCTTGTTCTTGCAAATCAGCTTTTTTCCAGATCCTTTCGATAAAACCTTCTAATGCGGATGAAATCTGCGAAGGGACCTCTTTAGCTAGAGTCATAGCCAGTCCATTGTTCTCGCAAGACCAAGTCATGCTTGCTAGAGTATCCGGGATCGTTTCCTCATGAAGAGCATGGACTGCAAACTTTGGTCCAGTCTTAACCCTTTGATCGGTTGAAAGGCTGTATTTGATAAAGCCGTCCGCGAATAAGCTTTGGACGATCAAATGCTCAATTGAATGTTTGAGAGGATGCATGTGCAAGCTGCAGATCTCGGTATGGACGATGTCGATCTGGTAAGGTGGGGTAGGGGAGGGGAGGTGAAGATAGCCGGAGCCAATTCTTATTGCTGGTATCGATGCGTAACATCCCATGTGGTACGCATGAGTAACCACAGTCTTTTTGCCTTGCTTTCTTTCGGAGACGATCCGTTGGGCTGGACTTGGGGCGACATATCCAGTGCATGTCACGTGGATTAAATGATCTGGAAAGGGTGCTTCTTCAGGGTAGAAGGCGCTAAAAATTTGAGAAACTTCTTGATCAAATGCCAGAGAGCGTTCCTTGAATCCCACGCCTAAGGGGGATGAATCGAGCGGGTAGATCTTCATTTTAGACCAATCATCTAAAAAGAAGTCTTCGATCTGAATTCCTCTTTTTTGAATCTTTTTTTTGCCAAGGCCGGCTTTAGAGATTCCATTTTTGATCGTCTGGCAAAAAGAGGGGTCAAAGTTGCCCGTATGAGCAGCTTCTGCCTCAGCGTGGGCCTTAGAAATCCACTCCAAGCTCTTTTCTTGGTCAAGTTCAAACTTAGGGCGGATGATCTCAAATCCTGACAGATAGGTAAGCATAATAAGTCCTGAACTTACAAGTTCAAGAAAAAAATAGAAAGAAAAAAAATATGTCCTCTTTTCAAACTTATACCATTTGTCAAAAATAACTTTTAGTGGATAATGCTCTGGTCTTTCGATGCGATCGGAGTTTAAAATGGATGGATTTCAAAAAGAAATAGATCAACTGGCTGGCACAGATTTTTTCCAACTCGCAAAACGAGAACCTCATCCCAGGATGAGAACTCGACTTCTTGCGTTAGGACATCTCCAATCAGGAAAAACAAAAACTGATGTCGTCGGTATGTTTCGAATCACCTTTCCTACTTTACGCACATGGATACTGCGATTTATCGCAGGAGGCATAGACGGCTTAAAGCTACAACAGGGGCGAGGACGGAAAAGGAAACTTCCTGCTGCGCAGGAAGAGAATTTTAGACGGCAGGTAGAAGAGTTGCAACGGGATCGAGGAGGGGGCAGAATCCGAGGACAAGACGTACAAGTTCTTCTCAAGGAGAAGTTCTGCGTAGATCATGCCTTGCCAAGCGTTTATCACGTGCTTGAACGATGCGGACTTTCATGGATTTCGGCGCGCTCTAAGCATCCGAAATCTGATCCTGAAGCCCAAGAAGACTTTAAAAAAAATTCGAAGAAAAAGTAGCCGTGGTAACGCCGGAAGGAGTTCCACTAGAAAATATCGAAATTTGGTTCCAGGACGAGGCGAGAGTAGGACAGCGAGGAACAGTTACTCGGCTTTGGGCAAAACGGGGTACTCGTCCTCGAGCAATTCGGCAACAACAATTCGAATATGCCTATATTTTTGGCGCTGTTTGTCCAGATAAAGATCGAGCGGTGGGATTGGTTTTACCGGCGATCGGGATGGTTTGTATGCAAAAACATTTGGACGAAATTGCCAAGGAAGTTGCCCCTGATAACCATGCCGTTATCGTATTCGATCGAGCTGCTTGGCACACGACGAAGAAACTACGTTTACCAAGGAATATCTCCCTATTGCCTCTGCCGGCGGCATCTCCCGAGTTAAACCCAGCTGAGCAGGTATGGCAGGTGCTCAGGGATCGATACCTGGGAAACCGCTGTTTTGATTCGTACGAACATATTTTGGACAGTTGTTGTGATGCCTGGAATGCCTTTACCTCCACGGCCGGTGCCGTCCGCCAGCTATGCACTAGAGAGTGGGCAAAAGCTAAAAGCTATTTTTGATAAATGGTATTACCTAGCTTTGAACCAGGCCAAAAATATGATAGTCCAATACTCTAGGATGCAAGCTTTGGAATGGCCCATTTTCGTAGGAGCTCTCTCTCATATTCCGCTCTTTTTCTTGATACCTCTTCGGAACCAACCAGATAGACTTGACTCGAGATCCCTCCTCCAAGATTCTCAAGCATACCCGTAAATTCTTCGTTCATTGCGTGATATTGCTCTGCAAATTCAGGATCTTTTAATGCCAACTCTTTCAGCTGAGGTAATTCGCATAGCTCATCAATGTAGGTGCTATTGACCGTTGCCACCAGTTCTTCCTCTTTGATCCAATCACGCCATCCGATCGTTGTGTAGCGCATGTTGTTGATAGCTGTGAGAAGCTGCAGGCGTTGTTTAAGCTCTTTCTCGTAGTAGAGATAGATCTCGACGCTTTCCGCTTCGTTGCCTCCATGACTTGAAATGGTGCGTGCCAAAGCTTTTCTCAATGCAAATGTCTTTGCCGGTTGAACCAAGAGTTGGAGTTTTTCCTTTTCTGTAGCATTCTGAGGAAGTGTAGCCAGCCTCCATGAGACGAAAAGTTCGTTGAAGGCCATTCCCGCGCGATCCTCGCAAGCTTCGTTGTTTGCAGGCACCTGAGCAAAAAAGCCCTCCCTAAATACAGGATGCAATTCTAGATCGCGGAGCATGCTGCAGACCTCTTTAGCAAGAGCAGGCTGCGAATTGGTGGTAAAATCCTTTGTTCTTTCGAGCCTTTTGAGCCATTCATGGATAACACCCTTTTCTTCGCCCGTCATTTCAAGGATGAAGTCGAGCTTAAAATTTTCTCTTGATGCAGAAATCCATGTGTTTAGTTGTGTTTGCAAAACAGGGTTAGCGCGAGGATCTCTTAGCGCTCGGCATTGTGCTAAGATCGTATCGCAATTGTGACCAGGAATTTGTGTTCCGAACCTATTTATCCTTCTCAAATTCGTGCATTGACAAAGGGCTAGAGGTAGGTTTGAGAGCTGCTCATTATTAGCTAGATCGAGCGCGATCAGGTTCATAAGCCCCGCGGCATCGAAGGTTGTCAGCTGGTTTCTACTTAGATTGAGGTCAGTCAGGTTGTC
>CAZOKX010000062.1:0-7509 GCA_964580785.1 uncultured bacterium | reverse complement strand
TCTATGTTCCAGATCTTGGGCTAACTTATGACTTTATTTTTTACTAATGGTATTACTTAGAAAGATGGGGAAAGTGGCAGGCTGTAATGTGCCCAGGAGAGATTTGCCGCAAGGAAGGCTTTTCTTCCTGACAAATAGATTGGGTATGAGGACATCGGGATGCAAACGGGCAGCCGTTGGGAATTTTTAAAGGGGTGGGCGTTTCTTCTTTAAGCGGGGCGCGGGTCCGCTGCCTCTCGATAACCGGATCAGGAACGGAGATCGATGAGAGGAGTGCTTGGGTGTAGGGATGTTGGGGGTGGTCGTAGAGTTCTTCTGTGGTGGCTAGCTCGACGAGATGGCCGAGATACATGACAGCAACCCGGTCGGAGATGTATTTTACCATCGCCAGATCATGTGCAATAAAGAGGTAGGCCAACCCCAGCTCTTTTTGGAGATTTTTTAGCAAGTTGACAATTTGCCCTTGGACAGAGACATCCAGCGCTGAGATCGGTTCGTCGCAGACGATGAAGCGGGGCTTGATGGCAAGTGCGCGCGCAATGCCAATCCTTTGCCGTTGCCCGCCGCTGAACTCATGAGGAAAGCGGAAGAGGGATGTTTTGCTCAAGCCCACAAGGTCGAGCAGGTGGGCGACTATGCCTGGAATTTGATGTCTATCAGCAATATTATGGATTCTCAGGGGCTCTGCGATGATTTCTTGGACGGTCATTCGAGGATTCAGTGAGGCGTAAGGGTCTTGAAAGATGATCTGCGCTTGGCGTCGGAAGTGGAAGAGCTCTTGAGCATTGAATCCGAGGACGTTTTTTCCTTCGAAGAGGACGTAGCCAGAGGAGGGCTCTTCAAGGCGCAGCAGGCAATGTCCGGTCGTCGATTTACCACAGCCGCTTTCTCCCACAAGACCGAGTGTTTCTCCAGGAAAAATCTGAAAAGAAACCGTGTTAACGGCTGTGAGGAGCTGTTTGGAAACAGAGTAGGTTTTTTTCAAGTCTTTGATCTCTAGAAGAGGGGCATTTTTATTCATTGCTTCATTCTTGGGTCGTGTTTAAAACAGGCGCTGTAGTGCTCTTTTCCTAAATCGAACAGGGGAGGCGATTGTTCTGTGCAGATGCGCATTGCAGAAGGGCACCTTGCACAAAACCCGCACCCAGGAAGCGGCAAGCTCAGGTCTGGCGGCGTCCCTTCAATGGGAATCAGCGGTTCTTTTTTGCATTTATCAAGGCGGGGAATCGCTTGAAGAAGGCGTTGCGTATAGGGATGCTGGGGTGCTGCAAAGAGCTGATCAACGGTTGCAGATTCGACGATTTTTCCTGCGTACATCACCAGGATCCGGTCGCAGCATCTGGCGACAACGCTCAAGTCGTGGGTGATGAGGATAATGCTAGTCTGAGTTTTTTGTTGGATCTCTTTCATGAGATCAAGGATTTGGGCTTGGATCGTTACGTCCAAAGCTGTTGTTGGTTCATCAGCAAGGATGAGTTTAGGCTTGCAGGCAAGGGCAATAGCGATCATTACCCGCTGGCGCATTCCGCCGCTTAAGGTATGCGGATATTCGTCCATTCTCTCTTCAGGATTGGGGATCCCAACTAAGTGGAGCACTTCAGTTCCATACTTCCATGCTGATTTCCAAGAGACTTCTGGGAAGTGGCGCAGATACCCTTCGACAATCTGTTTGCCTATCTTCATCGTCGGATTGAGGGAGGTCATCGGATCTTGGAAGATCATTCCGATTTCTTTACCTCGTACTTTCTGCATCTGTTTTTCTGAGAAGGAGGCTAAGTTGTGCTTTCCGTACCAGATTTCCCCAGTCAAATCAGCATATTGTTTTGGAATGAGCTTGACGAGCGCTTTGGCTGTTGCGCTTTTGCCGCATCCCGATTCGCCAACGATTCCCAGAGTTTCTCCAGGACGGAGCTCAAATTCAATATTGCGGACGGCGTGGAGCTTTTGTCGTCGGGTTAAGAAGGAGACATTAAGGTTTTTGATTTTAAGAAGAGGCGCGTTCATCGGAGGAGCCTCGGGTCAAAGGCATCGCGGAGTCCATCGCCGAGCAGATTGAAGCTGAGCATGGTCAGGCTAATCAATGCTGCAGGGAAAAATAGGCGCCAAGGGTAGTAGCGGAGGGCAGAGAGCCCATCATTGGCCATCGTTCCCCAGCTAGCAATCGGCGCTTGGACGCCAAGGCCAAGGAAGCTTAAAAAAGCTTCTGCAAAGATTGCTGAAGGGATCGTCAATGTGACGGTTACAATGATTGGGCCCATCGCATTAGGGATAAGATGACAGAGGAGGATCCGTTTGCGGGAAGCGCCTAAAGCAATTGCAGCTTTCACATATTCGAGTTGCTTGAGCTGGAGAATCTGGCTCCGCACGATCCTAGCCATATTGATCCATCCGGTCAGTGTTAAGGCTAGGATGATCGTAAATATTCCAGGACCGATGATGACCATGAGGAGAATCACGACCAGAAGATAGGGGATAGCGTAGAGGATATCGGCAATGCGCATCATCCATTCTTCTGTTTTCCCACCAGCAAAGCCGGCAAAAGCGCCGAACATCACGCCGATCACTAGATCAATCACAGATGCGGTGATCCCGACAAAAAGGGAGATGCGGGCCCCCCACCAACAGCGGGTGAACAGATCCCGTCCCAGTTCGTCTGTGCCGAACCAAAATCTGACACTTGCTCCCTCATTTTTGAGGTGGAGCTGCGTTTCATAATAGGTATAGTGGGAAAATAGGGGGGCAAAGACCGCAAGAATAAGCAGAATGATTAAAGTGACCAATCCGAACATCGCCGAGCGGTTTGCCCTTAATCTTAGCCAAGCATCTTTCCAATAGGAAATAGGGGCTAGAACCTCTTTCTCTTTAACAGAGAGTTGGGCTGCCTGGTCAAGAGGTTGAAACAGAGCTTGGTCCTCCATTAGGATGCTTCCCTCCCATGACCTTTAATACGCGGGTCAATAAAGCAGTACAACAGATCAACGATGAAAATGCAGAGCAGGAGGATCCCGCTATAAAAAATGGTTGTTCCCATAATGACGGTATAATCGCGGTTGGTGATGCTCATCACGAACCATTGTCCAAGGCCTGGAATCCCGAAAATCTTTTCGATCGCAAAGCTGCCTGTTAATACGGCAGCTGTCAAGGGCCCAAGGTAGGTCAAAACGGGAAAAAGAGAATTCTGCATCACGTGCTTGATCAAGATCGCAAAGGAATTAAGTCCTTTAGCCTTGGCTGTCTGAATATAGTCTTGCTGGAGCACTTCGACCATATTTGAGCGGGTTAACCGAGCGATGAATGCCATCGGAAGGGCAGCAAGGGAAATTGCGGGCATGATTGTTTGGGAAAAAGAGCCCCAACGAGCAACGGGGAGGAGATCGAGCTTCATCGCAAGTAGGTACTGCATAAAAGAGGCCATGATAAAGCTGGGCACGGAGATGCCGATTACCGCGATGCCCATCGTCATTTGGTCTTGCCAGCGTTGGTGGTTGAGCGAAGCGATTGCTCCCAGCGTGATGCCTCCGCAAACCGCAAGGAAAAGGGCTTCGATACCTAAGACAAACGAAACAGGAAATCCCTCTGAAATGATCTGGTTGACAGTCCTTCCCTGGTATTTAAAAGAGGGGCCGAGCTCCCAGGTTAAGAGCCCTTTCATGTACTTGATGTACTGGACGTAAAGAGGCTGATCGAGGCCGTAATGTTTATGCAAGGCTTTTAAAATCTCTTCGGGGATCGCTTTTTCTTGGACAAAAGGGTCCCCTGGGATCGCGTGCATTAGAAAAAAAGTCAGAGTAGAGACGACGAAAAGAGAAGTTAATAGGACAGCCGCTTTTTTTATCAGGTACCCTATCATTTGATCTCCAGATAGGCCGTTTTAAAGTCGATATCGGCCAAATCAGAGAGTTGGACATTTTTCACATAGGGTTTTTTCATGTAAGAACCCGTATAGAAATAGATTGGCGCAATGGGCATTTCTTCGATCAATAGCTTTTCAGCTTCCATAAGGAAGGCTGTTCTTTCTGCCTGATCCACAGTCAGGTCGGCTTTTTCTAGAAGCTGTGTGAAGTGGGAATTGTTCCATTGAGAGTAGTTGTTGCTGCTGGAGCGATACTTGTAAAGTTCTAAAAAGGAGATCGGGTCGCGGAAGTTGGCGATGCCTCCCATTCGGGCGACTTGGAATTTATTGTGGCGCAGTTCGTCCAAAAACACCTTCCACTCTTTGTTTTCTAGTCGGACCCGAATGCCGAACGTACGTTGCCACTGCTCTTGGATCGCTTGGGCAATTTTATGGTGGGCGCTGGTAGAGTTAAAGCTTAAAGTGATTGGTGGGAATTGCGATAAGTTGATGTTGAGTTCTTTTAGCCCTAAATCAAATTCTCTTCTAGCTTCTTTGAGGTCATGATCTTGAAAATAGCTGCGGTCTTCTTTCCACATCGTCGGTGGGATCATGGCCATAGCAGGGACTTGATCCGACTGGGTGATGTTGTCGATGATTGTCTTTCGATTAATGCTGAGGGCAAAGGCTCGTCGGATATGGACGTTATTAAAGGGAAACTCTTTCGTATTGAAAATGTAATAGTAGACGCCCAACATCGGATACGTTGTGACATTTCCGGTTTTCTTAAGCGTTGAGAGGGCGTCAATCGGTAAGGTCGACATCGGACTTCCCGCCCAGTCGAGCTCCCCATTTTCAAACATCGTCAGTTCGGTATTTTCATCTTCGATCAGCACCAAGGAGATCTTTTCTAGCCGGACTTTTTCTTTATCCCAGTATTGGGCATTTTTTTGAACTTCGATGAAATTGTAGTGGCGCCATTCTTTCATTTGAAATGGCCCGTTGCAGACGAATTTCTCACCGCTATTGTCTGCCCAGTCTGGGTGAAGAGAGGTGATATGCTCGGGGACTGCAAAAAAAGAATGGGTTGCAGCCAACTGCAGAAAGTAAGGAACGCTATGGTCGAGTTGGACGATTAGAGTGTGTGCATCGATAGCTTTGACCCCAATTGCATCCAGAGAGCAGCGGTTGAGCTTGGCAGCCTGTCCATTCTTAAGAATGAACAAGTCATTGGCAAATTCGCAGGGAAAAGCTGGAGAGAGTATGGTCTTCCACGTCGTTTCAAAGTCGTAGGCTGTAATTGGATGGCCGTCCGACCAATGAGCATCCCGCAGATAGAATGTGAACGTTTTATAATCGTCCGACTGCTCAAACCGTTCAGCAATCCCTGGGATCGGTGTGTTATTCTCATCGAGGCGGACAAGCCCCTCAAAGCACATTCTAAGGATAGCAATCGATGTCGTATCGGTGGCCTTTCTAAGGTCTAGTGTAGGAGGTTCGCTATGGATGTTCAAGCGGAGTTCTTGCCTCGTGGGTCTTTTAGAAGATGAGCTGGAGTTTTGACAAGCGCTTGTTGTTAGCAACGCTGCAATGGAAAAATACAAAAACCTTTTCATCAAGACCTCAATCATTAAAATAGCCCGATTATAGAAATTAAGAGTTAAAAGTTAAGCAAAAATGGGCATGGTTCAAAAAGTAGCCTTTTTTGGTAACATTTAGCATAGCGGGACCGATGCGCAGTGTGGCTGACATTTTTTGATTCGAAAGAGAAAGGAAGCAACGGCTATGCCGCAAGCCTATGGGGTGGAAGCCCCAGCAGATCCAGCCAATGTTGATGCGATTCCCCCGTCATGAGCTCTCGGGGGCTTTTGCCTACCCGGTGGGGATGCTCGCTCCTTATAAACCTGCGATGATTTAGAAAGAAGCGTAGCAGATCCAAATAGGACGACCCGATCTGCTTTCGAAGGAAAAAATAGTTCATGTTCATGGGCGATCGTCATCAATCTTTGATCGATCAGCCCAGCAAACCGAAGCAGGTCATCCTTTTGGTTTTCCAGCTTTCTGCGAACCGGTCCGATGCGGTGAATGGCTTGATCTTCGCGGGCTTTTAGCTCGGCAACAACGAATTCGAATAACTACTTTCTTGCACACAGATCGGGACCGACCAGCGCTAAGACATCATGTTGCAACCACTGGAGAAGGAGGGCGATGTCATCGGACAGGGCTATCGCGCGATCGCACTATAGTCGAAGTTCGAGCCATCGCTTCGATGGCTAATCGCTTACGCTCTTGCGGAGGAATCGCTGACGCTGCATTTGAGGCTTTCGAAGTATTGTTATTATTGGCAAAATTGGAAATCGACATAGGGAGGCCTTTTTTTTCATACGTTTTCATTGTGCAACCGAAAAGTATGCTGAAGAGGCCTTCATATGTCTTTAAATTTTTAGGCAACACTTCGTCGCAGATTTGTTGCCCACCTTTGAACCAGGCCAAAATCTATGTTCCAGATCTTGGACTAATTTATGAATTTATTTTATTGGAATGGTATTATTGTCCATGCTCCTACCTCTAATCCAAGGAGGTCTGCCAATTGTGTTCTTCATCGATGAGACGCTGGAGCGTCGAAGAGGGAAAAAAATCAGGGCCAAAGGCTATTACCGCGATGCAGTCCGCTCTTCGAAATCTCAACTTGTCAAAGCATTGGGACTCAAGTGGCTGAATATGACCTTGTCAGTCAGACTGCCCTTTATACCAAGGGCGTTCGCCCTCCCATTTCTGAGTATTTTGGAATACTCCAAAAAATGCGACGAGCAATGCAACCGGCGCCGCAAGACTACAGTTGATTGGGCCTCCCAGATGGTGCGTCAAGTGCGGAGATGGCTTGGCAGAGGGACGCCATTTATCCTTGTGGGAGATCGAGAGTTTGCAGTAGGGCAGCTTGGATTGGATTGCATCCGCTACGGAGTCACTCTCATATCCAGATTGAAGTTGATCCGACTGGGAAAGTGGACCCGATGCCACTTATGAGCACCGATCTTCTTATGGCTCCAAAGCAGATGATCCAGCTGTATATCGACCGATGGGGCATCGAAGTGATGTTTGAGGAGACGCGAGAACACCTTGGCGTGGAAACCCAACGACAGTGGTCAGACAAAGCAATCGCCAGATGTACTCCCATACTGATGGGACTTTATAGCCTGGTGTTGCTGATGGGGAGTCGACTGGGCCAGGGGGAACTGCTCAAGGTGGACCAAACAGCGTGGTACCAAAAAGAACATGCAACCTTCTCTGACATGTTGAGGGCGGTGCGCATGACGATCTGGCGGGGAAATTTAATTTCAGGGAAGGCAAAAATCAGCCCTTCCTGGGAAAATATCACGCTCGAAATGACGGAATGGGCCGAGGCCATAGTGAGGCAGGTACTTCAGGCCGCGTGAGCTAGGCAACTAAAAGTTGCAAAGTCGAGAGTGCGATAAACCCAAAAAGAAATGTGGGGCAAGCAGGACTTGAACCTGTGGCCAGCGGATTATGAGTCCGCAGCACCCACGCTACTTCCCAGCAGCTAACTCCCCGAAATCATAGCGGAAAGCCAGTTTTTCGTGCTACTGCGAATTGTCGTGATCAGCAGCTCCCGCGAAATGCGGGAGCTGCGAAAAATACAGGAATTTTTTAAATCT
>CAZOKX010000061.1:0-7840 GCA_964580785.1 uncultured bacterium | reverse complement strand
GGAGATATAATAACTTAAATGATAATTAAAATTTAGGTTTCAGAAGAACTCTATTACGTGCTTGAACGATGCGGACTTTCATGGATTTCGGCGCGCTCTAAGCATCCGAAATCTGATCCTGAAGCCCAAGAAGACTTTAAAAAAAATTGGCATGGTTCAAAAAGTAGCCTTTTTGGGTAACATTTAGCATAGAGGGACCGATGCGCAGTGTGGCTGACATTTTTTGATTCGAAAGAGAAAGGAAGCAACGGCTATGCCGCAAGCCTATGGGGTGGAAGCCCCAGCAGATCCAGCCAATGTTGATGCGATTCCCCCGTCATGAGCTCTCGGGGGCTTTTGCCTACCCGGTGGGGATGCTCGCTCCTTATAAACCTGCGATGATTTAGAAAGAAGCGTAGCAGATCCAAATAGGACGACCCGATCTGCATACACCTGGTTCGAGTTTAACGCTCACAACTGTTACCCAAGAACGCTCCTTTTTGAGCCATGCCTAAAAATCTATCTGTTTGAATGAACCCTTCAAAAACACAGACAGCCTCTCCCCAAAGCTCAATACCTGTGGCTTCACAAGAGCGCACTTCTAGAATAAGGGTTCCCTCTTTGCTGCGGATGTGGATTGGTTGACTTGAAGCTGATTTCTGAGTAGCCAGCCAGCCGACAGCTGCGGCTCCTGTTCCGCAAGATAGAGTCTCCCTTTCGGCTCCGCGCTCATAAGTGCGCACAGCAACCGATTTGTCTGGAAGAAGCTGGGCAAAGTTCACATTGATCCCTTCAGGAGAAAATTGAGGATGGAAACGGATTGAGCGGGCAACGTCTGCAAAATGGACTGCATGGAGGTCTTTGACAAAAACGACTCCGTGGGGAACGCCTGTGTCGACGACATCGATGCTAAAGCTATTGCCGCCAACTTCTAAGAAGTGTTCTTTAAAGAGCACGCGGGGATGGCCCAAATAGATGCCTATTGCACTATTTTTAATGCGACATTGAAGAACCCCAGCCCCGGTTTCAATCGCGCATGTGGAACTCTCTCGGGTAAGCTTTTGGATGAATGCAACAAGGCAGCGAATTCCGTTGCCGCACATCGCAGGCTCGCTGCCGTCAGAATTAAAAATGCGCATTCGAAAATCAGCCCGGGACGAGGGCTGCAACAAGATTAGGCCGTCTGATCCTATCCCTAGAGAGGGGAGGCAGAGGGCTGCAATCAGTTGATGCTGGAAAGCGGGGAAGGAAAGCTGGCGGTCGTCGATTAGGATAAAATCATTCCCTGCTCCGTGGTATTTAACAAAGGGAATCCTCATAATACCGCCCTAGGAAATCTACTCTCTAAAAGCCAAGGTCTTTGTTGGAAGCAACAATCTTATCTAAAAGACCGAAGTCCATGGCTTCTTTAGAACTCATCCATGTATCGCGATCGATCGACTTTTCAATACTTGCCGCATCTTTACCTGTTGCATCTACATAGACAGAAACAAGAGCTTTTCGTGTTTTCAGGATCTCTTTTGCATGGATCTCCAGATCGGTAGCTTGTCCCCTGATAACGGCATTTACCGACGGTTGGTGGATCATGATTCGAGCGTGGGGAGTTGCATAGCGTCGCCCAGGAGCTGCGCACAGACTTAAGATAGAACCCATTGATGCTGCCAATCCGGTAATCAGCGTTGTGACTGGAGAAGTGATCATTTTCACTTGGTCCCATATGGCAAATCCCGAATCGACTGATCCTCCAGGAGAATTAATCACTAGTAAAATGGGCTTACCTGAATCTGTTAATTCTAGAAACCACAGCTTGCGTATGATATCTTTAGCGCTATCGCTATCGACTGCTTCACATAGGAAGATCCTTCTCGACTTTAAAAGGGCCTCATCGATCTTATCGTCCAATAAATGGATCCCTGTTTTTTTAGAAGCCGGTTCTTGTTGGTTGAAGGTTTCCATTTTTTCTCCTCAATAAGTAATTATTCGCTATAATCGAGCTTATATCACAGGATCTTCATCAAATTCAACGTCCATTTTGAAGCCGACGCTTCAAAGAGTTCAGTCGATGGTGAGTTCTGGATAGAGGGGGAATGCACGAAGTAGCTCTTCCACTCTTCTCTTCACTGATCCAAGCGTGTTATGTTCGATTTCAACTTTTGCGCGACTTGCCCCTTGCCCCTTATCCGATGGAGCGGGTTTGGTTGCTTCCAGCAGCTCAACAATCAGATCGCCAATTAGCCGCATCTCGACCTCTTTCATTCCAAGCGTTGTTGCAGCAGCAGTTCCAATGCGGATCCCTGATGTGTACCATGGGCCATTCTTGTCATAGGGGATGCTGTTGCGGTTGACGGTAAAATGCGCTTCGCGCAAGGCAAGTTCTGCTTGTCTACCTGTGATTCCAAAAGTTGAGGCTACATCAAAGACAATGAGATGGTTATCGGTCCCGCCCGTGTTGATTTTCACGCCTTTGCAAGAGAGTTGCTCCGCTAAAGCTCGTGAATTCGCGACAATTTGGTGTGCGTAATGCTGGAAGCCGACTGTATTCGCTTCTTTAAACGCGATTGCTTTAGCCGCCATGACATGTGGCAGCGGTCCGCCAAGGACAATAGGACATCCTTTGTCGACTACTTCTTTTAATTCATTTTTACATAGGACAAGCCCTCCACGAGGGCCTCGAAGGGTTTTGTGGCTCGTAGAAGTCACGATGTGAGCATGGGGAACAGGATCAAAATCCCCTTTCATGACCTTTCCTGCAACAAGGCCTGCAAAGTGGGCCATGTCGACCATAAACGTTGCGCCTACACTATCTGCAATCTCGCGCATTTTAGCAAAATTAATAAGCCGGGAATAAGCAGAATATCCCCCGATCAGGATTGCAGGTTTTTCCCTCTTTACCTGCTCTTCGAGGATGCTGTAGTCCAAAAGCCCCGTTTCTCGGTCGGTTTCATAGGAAACCGACTTCATGATCTTAGCTGAGATGTTATGCCGATAGCCATGAGTCAAATGACCTCCAGAATTGAGGGACATCCCCATAACCTTTTGATTCACGAGCAACTGGCGCACTTTCTCATATTCCTCTGGTGTTAGCTCATCAATGCTTTTCTTTCCAAGACGCTCGATCTCTTTATTTTGGATGCGGGAGACTAAAATCGCCCAGAAAGCAACGAGGTTGGCATCGGCCCCAGAGTGGGGTTGCACATAAGCATGGTCGCAATTAAAAACTTGTTTAAGTTCTTTAACAGCCGCTTCTTCTATTACATCAACATTATCGCACCCAGCATAGAACCTGTGAAAGGGGAAACCCTCCGAATATTTATCCGTTAGAAGGTTGCCCATTGCCAGCTGTACTGCCAGGGAGCAAAAATTCTCTGATGCGATTAGTTTTAGATGGTTTCTCTGGTCTTTTAACTCTTGAACGATCCGGTCCGCGATTAGCGGATATGCCGATCCGATATGGTCTAAAGAGGCCATATAGGCGATCACACTGCTCTCCCTTTGGCCTGGAGCGACTTTGTTAAAATATTTTTCTAGATAAGACATTGCGCACTTCCTTGCGCCTGAATTCGCGCATTCGTTTTCAACGGTAAGGCTCCCAAGGATAAAAAATCTTTTACGCAAGATTTTTTTGAACCTCTTGTAAACGAGGTCTTTAGTGAAGCTCGCCCCCCGTTGTAACAGAATTAGAAAGATCCCGTCAAGTTGAGAGTCTGGCTGTCGCTGCTTTGGATAAAATTTTTTTAAAAATAATATCAAGCTTTCTTAAGAGTTGAAATTTTGCTTGAGGGATAATTGCGCAAGCGGATAAGCTTCCGTGCCTAGATTATCTGCGTTTTTCCATCATTACAACGTGAGCATGCCATGCAAGAAGGGTTAAAGGACATTTTAGACATTCAAGAGCTCGACATGAAAATGATTCGTCTCATGCGGATCAAAAAAGAGCGTCGAAAAGAGATCCAGCAGATTGAAGACCTGCGCAAGGAACTTCATCTTCAGCTCACAGAGAAAGAGGCCGAAATCACGGACCTTGGGAAGAACATCACTACTTTCGAGCAAAAAATCCAAGAGACCAATGCCAAAATTAAGCGTTTAGAAGGTCAGCAAAGCAATATTAGAAAAGCCGACGAGTTTAATGCTTTGACGCAAGAGATGACCCAAGCTGAAAGAGAGCGGATTTCTGTCGAACAAAAAGTGTCCGATCTGGTCGATAAAAAAGTTGCCGAAGAAGAGTTGCTCGAAAAGATCAAAGAGAGTCTAAAGTCCTCAGAAGAAAGCAGCCTAGCATTAGAGCGTGAGATTAAATCGAGTATTAAGTTGATCAATGAAGAGGGATCTGGCCTTAAGGAGCAGCGCGATGCTCTGGCTACTTCAGCGAACATCGACACCCTTCAAATCTATGAACGCCTTTTGCGGAATAAGAAAGACCGCGTCATTGTGCCTATTGAAAACCGGACCTGCAGTGGTTGTCACATCGTTCTTACCGCGCAACATGAGAACTTAGTGCGCAAGGGAGGCAACCTGGTCTTCTGCGAGCACTGCTCTAGGATCCACTACTGGCAGGAAAGCGAAGCTTTTGAAGGCAACACAGCGGCACCAAAACGTCGCCGTCGCCGCATGGCCAACGCTTAAGTCAATGTTCATTCGGGAAAGTAAGCAATCGCCGCCTTCCTTCCTTGAGAAGAGGATCAGGAGGGGGGAGGAAAGTCTGGACTTCGCAGGAGAAGATACCAGTGAAAGACTGGGGGCCGAAAGGCTACGGAAAGTGTAACAGAAAACATACCGCCAGAGTTACTTCAGCTTCGGCTATAGCAATTCTGAAGAGGCTGAAAATGCAGGCTTAATAGAGACTGCCACACTTGCAGAGATGTGAGGTGCTATAAACCCTATCTGAAGCAAGACAAAAGATGGGCAGATCCTGTTCTCCGCAGGGCTTGTCTTAAACGTCGCTTGAGGACCTTGGCAACAAGGTCCCTAGAGGAATGATTGCTCACGACAGAATCCGGCTTAACGCTTTCCCGAATCTTTTTGACAAATTAGCTTTGTTTTTTCTCTGCTGGACACCGACAGCTTTCTCTATGTTGTTACAAATACTGTTTTGCTCGAGGATGGGCCTTGTTGTACGCTTCACGTTTTAAGCGGGAGGAAACTTGTGTATAAATGGTGGTAGTTGCAAGGGAGCTGTGGCCCAAAAGGACCTGGATCGTCTTGAGGTCCATCCCCTTTTCGAGCCAGTGGGTAGCGATAGTGTGACGGATCGTATGGGGAGTGATCTTCCCTGCTAACCCGCTCATCATCAAATACTCTTCAAACTTCCGATCAACCGACCGGGCTGTTATCCGCGTGCCCCACTTATTCAAAAAGATCGCATCGGGATCTTTTTGTGCAAAATGCTCATTGCCATCGTATTGCCGCTCAGGATGATCCAAATACCGGTTTAACCACTCTGAGGCTGTTTTTGTAATGGGAACAACGCGCTGCTTTTTTCCTTTGCCCATCACCTTAAGCCGGAGGTTTTTTATATCGAAATCGGAGCGGCTTAAGCCTATAAGTTCGCTGATACGCAACCCAGAGCTATAAAAAAGCTCCATGATACACCTGTCTCGAAACCCAAGATATGTACTCGTGTCAGGCTGATCGAACAGATGCATGACCTGATCATAGGTCATAAATATAGGGATCGTTTTATCGAGCTTCGGGCTTTCGATTTCGTCCAAAGGATTATGGGAAATGATCTTCTCTTTCGATAAGTATTTGAAAAAAGAGCGGAGCGATGAGAGGCGTCGAAGCAGAGTTCGTTTGGCATTGGAGTTGGCAGAGAGAGCGGCTAGGTAGCTGCGAATAGCCCGCTTATCCACCTGCGATACCGTTAGCTCTTTTTTTGATGTCGTGGGCAGTAGAAGGTTGTTTTCAAAATAATTTTTAAAAACTTCCAGATCCATCCCATAATTGCGGACCGTATGCTCCGATGCGTTCTTGACATTGTGCAAGTAATGCAAAAACTGAGAAGCTGCTTCCGTGTATTTCATGCGAGTCACCGGTTAAGAATTGATGGACATCTGCTCATTCCCATGCTAGAATAAGGCTCCAATTATTGAATAATGCTTGTATGATCACATTAAAAGAAATCTCAAAAAAAGTCGGGCCACGGCTCCTTTTTGATAACGTCTCGATGACATTCAATACAGGTTGTCGCTATGGCCTTACCGGCCCTAACGGAGCTGGAAAATCTACTCTTCTTAAAATTATCATGGGGATTGAAGCTCCTACGAGCGGATCGGTTTCTTTACCTCGCAAAGTAGGATTTTTAAGACAGAATATTGAAGACTTCCGCAACTTTAAAGTAGTCGATGTCGTAATCATGGGGAACAAGCGTCTTTGGGAAGCAATAGCTGAACGGGAATCCCTCTATCACGAAGAAATGACCGATGAAATCGGCATCCGCTTAGGCGAGCTTGAAGAAGTGATCTGCGATGAAGAGGGCTACAGCGCCGAATCAGATGCAGAAATTCTCCTTGAGGGAATGGGGATTCCCACCGAAATGCATCAAGCGCATATGCACACGATCCCCACTGACCGTCAGTTTCGAGTCCTTCTCTGCCAAGCACTTTTCGGCACCCCAGAAGCATTGATCCTCGACGAGCCGACCAACCATCTCGACCTCGAATCGATTGGCTGGCTCGAGCAATTCCTGCATAACTACAATGGCGCCCTCATCGTTGTCAGCCACGACCGTCACTTTCTTAACGCCATCACCACTAATATTGCTGACATTGATTATGAAACCGTGATCATCTATCCCGGCAGCTATGATGACATGCTCGTTAACAAAACTTCTGTGCGCGAACGAGCTGAGTCGGAGAACAAGTCTAAAGATAAAAAGATCGCCCAACTCCGCGAGTTCGTATCACGTTTTGGTGCAGGAACCCGCGCAAGCCAGGTTCAATCTCGCCTCCGCGAGATAGAACGGCTCGAGCCGCAAGAGCTAAAAAAATCGAATATCCAACGCCCTTACATCCGTTTTTATCCACCGGAGAAGCCTTCTGGGCAAATTGTGCTGAAAGTCAATGAAATCTTCAAAGCCTATGACGGAAAGCCTGTCATCTCCAGATTTTCTTGCGAAGTGGCTAAAGGGGATAAGATTGGGATCATCGGCAATAACGGAAAAGGAAAGACAACACTGCTTAAGATGCTTGCAGGTGTTTTAACCTGCGATGCGGGGAAAATTGAGCTTGGGCATCAAGTGCAAATCGGCTATTTTCCTCAGAATCACAATGAGCTCCTCGATAAGAAAAGCTCGATGACTGTTTTCGACTGGCTAAAAAAAAGACGAGAGGGGGTGTATGATCAAGATATCCGAAGCATCCTCGGCAAAATGCTCTTTTCGGGAGACGACGCTTTTAAACCCCTTTCCGCCCTCTCTGGAGGCGAAGCAGCTCGCTTGATCATCGGCGGCATGATGCTGTGCAATTATAACGTTCTCATCCTCGATGAGCCTAACAATCATCTTGACCTGGAAGCTGTATCAGCCCTTTCTTGGGCCCTGCAAGACTTTAAAGGAACCGTGCTTGTTGCTAGCCATGACCGCGATCTGATTACGAGTTCCGCAACAAAAATTTTCTCGTTCGAGGATCAAGGATTCCGCATCTTCGATGGTAAGCTCGATGAATACTTTTCCAGTAAAGCATAGTTTTACTTTTTTTTAAACCTATCTCCGGAAAAATTTTTAGTTAATAGAGGCAGTTGCAAAGCTCCGACTTCGTCGGAGCTTTGCAAAAATTTAAAATTTTGAAAAAGTCCCGCCTTGCTCTAAAATAAGGAACGAGACGAGAATCAAAGAGAGGAATTCCAAAAGAAGCTAGCCCAGATT
>CAZOKX010000060.1:0-8139 GCA_964580785.1 uncultured bacterium | reverse complement strand
CCCCGTCATGAGCTCTCGGGGGCTTTTGCCTACCCGGTCGGGATGCTCGCTCCTTCGATTCAGCCTGATCGCAGGAATTTATAATTTGGAGTTGGCAAAATGAGTTTCGAAAGAAGTCTAATCTTGCCTACGCTTTTGAGGTCAGTGAGCTAACCTGTTCACGTTCACTAATAAATTCATTATTATAATTTTATTTATTTCAATTAGTATTACTCCTTGGGTTTGCAATCAGAAAGTATCAGTGCTTTAGGTGCTTTTTTAAAAAGATTTTTTTTTAAGTCTGCAGGGGCTACCCAGAAAATGGAAATGCGCCCATGAACAGCTAAAAAATACATTGCTAGCAATTTAAAGATTTGATTAAATCCCGGTGCAAAAAATAAAGGGTCGCTGAATGACTGGATAAGCCTGATAGTCTAAGTCGACTTCGAATGGAGGTGAATTGTGAAGCGTAATGGTTCCTATTCCAACCACTGCCTTTTAGCAGCAGAGCGGATCCAATATTGGTTAGGTCGGGATAAAGAGCAGCTTTTTCCTCAGCTAATAAGTAAGCTTTCTTGCAGCGATCTCACCATTGTCCATAAATGTGACCTCGTTAAAATTCCCAAGATCCCTTCCCAAGTTGAACTGCTCCCTTTATACGGGTTTCAAATGTGGAAACAAACAACCCAAAAGCAAAAATTGGATAGCGCAAGAAACAAAAAAATCGATCTGAGTGGAAGCCGAGCAGAAAACTCTTCGCAAATTAACCGTTCCGCTTTCCAAACACAGTGCTGCGTTAATCAAAAAACCCCATACATCCATTTCGAAGAAGCAACAGATCTCGATTCAACTCGAGTGATTAATTGGCGATTAAAAGAACATTTCTTAGCTTGTCGGAAGATTCGGAGCATTCATAGAGAGCAGCAACATCATCAAAAGCATCACGACTTTGTTGCTTTGAGTCCTCAGCATAAGGATCAGCAATCCATCTTAGATCAGGAGTTTTGGGAAGAGATGATCCGTGGAAAAGAAAAACCTATTTTCCAAAAAGTCACTATTAGCTGAAGATCTTGGAGTTATCCAATTTTTTAACTGACTTGCTTTCGCTCTCTTACTAAGAAATATTCTCTATCGGCTTCTATCAACCATATTGGGAATTCCGAGCGGAAGCATTGTACCATTCTTTTTGGAAATCAGGGTTCATTAGTACAGGGCTGGACTACTTATGAATGAGGATCCCTTTGCTTATTAGAAGCTTCATGCAGCGGTTTTCCTTTCTTTGCATTTTTGAGCGTTCTTCCGGGATAATGTCGTCAAAGCCGACTAAATGGAGGAGTCCATGGACCAAATAGCGGGTGACCTCTTCATAGGCATTGAGATCATGGTTTTTGCCATATTCGATAGCTATCTTTGGGCAGATAAAAATTTCACCTAAGATTGTGTAACCGCTGCGCTTGGATTTAGGCTGGTCCAATGGAAAAGAGATGCAGTCCGTTGGAGAGGGGTCATTAAAGTAGATTTTATGTGTTTGGCTGATCTTGCGTTTGGTTACGAAATATAGGAGAATTTCATCGCAATTAATTTTCAGGATCTCCAACAAAAAAGAGACCACCCGTTCAACAGATTCCGTTGAAATTGGGAGGTCTCGTTGCTGATTAAAGAGCGTTATTGCCACAGCTGATTTGAAACAGTCAATTAGGGAAGGATGGGTGTCTTAGGAAGAGCGGTTACTTTTTTATTCTCACCGTCTTTCCATTTGCCAAGTTTCCGCAGAACATCGACTCGCTCAAAACGCTTTAATACGTTCCGCTTTTTTGCACTTTTGCTTGATTTGCCATAGCTGGGGTGTCTTGACATGGTAAAAAATCCTTTGAATTTATGAAATTTTAGGAATGAAAAGCGTTCCTGCCAAATCGCCTTCGGCTGCGTTGGGATGGGCTTTATAACCGGCGGCTAGTTTATCCTTTTTAGGACCTGTTTTTGGCGCTGGAGCGCGCGGACGACGTGGAGACACGCTACGGTCTTTTGTTTGTTTGCTCAGACGGACCATGAGAAAAAACTCCTGAAATTAAAATGACAAGTTGCAACTATTATAGAGAGAGGTCTTTAAAAGTTGCAAGTCCAAATCTTGGATTCTAGAAACTTTCTAATCAGTTTTCGAAATGGTGGGAGGGGTATCTGAAGCTCCAGGCTGCTCTCCGGGATGGATCACCCCGCATGAAATAATAAATTTGAATGCATCTTCTACAGAAACATCAACAGGAATTACGATTTTTTTAGGAGTAAGAAGGACGAACCCTGACATTGGATGAGGAGCGGTCGGTACAAAAATGGCAAAATCAGTTTGGGTTTTCTCTTTGAACACGCTGGGCGACTCTCCTGTTAAGAAGCCGATCGCATGCGCTTGGTTATGAGGGAATGGGACTAAAACAGTTTCTTTAAATGTCTTTTTATTTTCAGAAAAAACAGCTTTGGTAATCTCATTGCTCAAGCGGTAGATGGTCCTGACTAATGGGATATGAGAGAAGAGCCTGTCGGTGAGGCGCAAAAAGAAGTCGATTAGGAATTTTCTTCCCAGAACTCCTAATAGAAAGATGAGGATGAGAAGAAGGATAAAAGCAAGAACTCGGCTTAAAAATACAACGAGGCTTGCATGGTTCTCCAAGCTTAAGCTCCACTTTTTTTCATAAGCGCGAATCAAAGCTTCCATGATACCAACTAAAGGTGTCGTGAAGAGGTCGAAGAGCCAAACTGCAATGATTAACGTTAGCGCGATGGGGAGAAGGGTGATGAAGCCTGTAAAAAAATATTTTTTCATGGATGAGAAGTCGGTTCTGCTGGCGCTCCTCCTGGGACGATAACGCCGCATGAGACAATGTGCTTAATTGCATCTTCTGGTTTGATATCCACGTAGATAAGATCCTCTTTTCGAAACATCATTAAAAAGCCTGTTGTAGGATTCGGGGTTGTTGGAACAAGAACGGAGATTAGGTTTTCATTAACGGCGTTAGAGCAAACTTCGGGGGATTCTCTGGCAATTAAGCCGATAACATAGACGTCAGGGCGTGGAAAGGGGACCATGACGACTTGTTTGAATGAGTTTTTATCGGAGACAAACAGGGTCTTAATAATATCTTGTGTTGTTTTATAAACCGTGTTAACGATTGGAATGCGGTGGAGGATCTTATCGCCCAAACGAAAAAGGGCGCGTAGGATGAACCAGCGAGTGACTATTCCAAGCCCTACAGTAATCAAAAAGAGGAAGGCTAAAATGATCAATTTGCTCCCGTAGCGGATCAGCTGTTCTGGAGTAAGAAATAGGAACCCTCTATTGATGATATGAAAATCTTCTAAAATTGAAGAGACGAGACCGATAAAGGGTTGTGTCAGAAAGTTAATTAAGAAGATCAGAACAGCAATGGTGACTACAAGGGGTAGGAGGATGACAAGTCCTGTAATAAAATGCTTTTTCATATTATGCGCTCCATTTACTTTCTACGTCGTTTTCGTTTCATTGAAGAAGAGAATGAGGAAGATTTTCTTGGAGTCGCTGTTGCAAGCATCCATTGACTCTCTTGGAGGATCAGGTCAACCTGGGTGATCAGCACTTTGATTTTCTCTCCAAGGGAATGGGTCTTTCCTGTTGTTTTGCCAATGAGGACATTGCGGACGAGATCATGATGGAAATAATCATTTTCCAGCTCAGAAATATGCAAAAAACCTTCTAAGCTCAGATTTTCCAGTTCGAAATGGATCCCAAAGGGCTTGATCCGGGTGACGACGGCCGTATGTTCCTGATAGGGGTTTTCATTGAGATAGTGTCTGAGCAAGCGAAGTTTTTTCAACGTTTTAACGCTGTTCTCTGCGCGAAAGCTGACTCGCTCTTGTTCGGAGCATTTAAGGGCAACCTCGTTCAAATTCATCTCTTTAGGCTCTTCATTAAAGAGGAGGCGTTGGATGACGAGATCACTATAACGGCGGATAGGGCTTGTAAAATGGCAGTAGTGTTCTAATGCGAGGCCAAAATGGCCGACGTTATTGGAAGAGTATTGTGCAAGCTTCATGCTGCGAATGAAGGCAATAGAGAGTTGCTGGTTATAGGGGCTTTGTTTGGCTTCATTAAATAGTTTTTGCAAGTCGGAACTTGTGGGCTTTCCGGGAAGGTGAAAGCCCAAGCTGCGGGCAAATTGGAAGAAGTCTTCGAAATTTTCTTCCGCCGGTTCTTCATGCACGCGGTACATCAGAGCTTTACCACGGCTGCATAGCGTTTTGGCAACCGTTTCGTTGGCCTTCAACATGAATTCTTCGACGAGTTGGTGGGTGATGTCGTACTCGATTTTTTTAAGGCCTGAGGGATATCCTTTTTCATCGACGAGGATGACCATTTCGGGAAGAGCAAAGTCGATGCTGCCTCTTTCGTACCGTTTTTTCTTTAAGAGATGGCATAGGTCGACCATCAATTTAAGCGTTTTTGCATGCCGGCTCTTCTTTTTTCCATCCAACACATCTTTTGCTTCAAAATAGGTGAACCGTTTTGCGCTATGGATGTAGGAGCGGATGACTTCATGTTTGATGAGAGTGCCTGTTTTGTCAAAGTCCATCATAACAGAAACTGTCAAGCGGATTACTTCGGGTTTCAATGAGCAAAGCTCATTAGAAAGTTCTTCGGGAAGCATCGGAACGCAAGTGCCGGGAAAGTAGGTCGAATTGCAACGGAGCTGCGCTTCTTTGTCTAGTGGGGTGCCTGGTTCGACATAGTGGGCGACATCGGCGATATGCACACCGAGATGGAAGTTTCCCTTGCGGTCTTTGGTCAGTGTTAAGGCATCGTCAAAATCTTTGGCTGTATCAGGATCGATGGTGAAGCATTCAAGCTTGGTTAAGTCGACCCTTTTTTTGAGGTCTTTAGCAGGAACTTTTTTTCCAAAACCTTTGGCTTGCTCGACAGCCTGTTTAGGGAACGCGTGACGGACATCGTACTCTTCGATTGCCGCTAACACGTCGCAGGAAGGATCGAGAATATGTCCTAAGATGTGGCTGATCTCGCAAACGGTCTGATCTCGATCGGTGCCCCATTCAAGCACTTTCATGATGACCCGGTCGCCAATTTTCACAGAGATATCCGAAGTTGGCTCTATGATAATGGGTTTGGTAATTCCAAGGATGGGAACATAAGCGATCATCGAGCCATTGGAGTTGATTTGCCGAATGGTTCCCGCCAGGTGCTTGCGGGCACGACTCAAAACGGATAAAATTTTTCCTTCAGGACCTTTTTCCGATGTCGAACGAGGGTTGATCACAATTTCAACATGATCCCCATCGATTGCGTTGTCAGTCAGATGTTTGGGAATGAAGACGTCCTGAGGGCATTGAGCTTGGTTGTCGGGAATAACAAATCCGAATCCTTTGGGATGCATTCGGAGAATGCCTGCGATCACTTCTTCTTGAGGGCCCGGAAGGCAGAGCTTTTTTTTATGGACTTCGACCTGTTTTTCTTTGATTAGGTCAGTGATGATTCTTTTAAAATGGGCAAGAAGGGAATCGGGGATGTTAAGCCGTTCGAACAGTTCTTGTTGGGTAAGTGGTTTATACCGTTTGCCGTTCATGAACTGGAGGATTACCTTAGATAAATTCTGTTCGATCTTGAGCTGGGCGGTTTTTTTAGGTGGAGCGGCAGGTTTCTTTTTCTTCATTCAATAAGACCTCGAGCGATTAAGTGCTCGGTTAATCGGTTGTGATGCGTGAAAACTTCCGCATCGATGTTCAATTGCTTCGCAGCCTCGATGTATTCAGGTACATCATCAGTATAGAAGCTATTTTCCGGACGACAGGCTGCTATTGCAAGTGCTTTTTCAAAAATTTTTTTCTCGGGTTTTCTTGCACCCACCTCATAGGAAAGAATATAGCCATCAAAGAGGTGGAGCACCGGGTAATGCGTATAGGCATAGTCAAAATGGGCATCGCAGGTATTGGATAATAGGAACAGGGGGACGTTGTTTTTCTTTAATTTTTTAATCAAGGAGACTATCGGTTCATTGGGTTCAAAGATGTCCGATATAGCCAGCTGAAGCCCTTTATAATCGAGTTTTTTGCCAGTGGCTTCGCAAAGGAGATGGTGGATCGTGTGGCTGCTAATTTCACCACGTTCAAAAGGGTCGAAATATGTGGCTACGGAATCGGTAATCGTTTTGAGTCCGATTTGGCAGAACTCCGCTATTTGGTGGAACATTTTTTGATGGTCAAAAAATAAGATGACATTGCCTAGGTCGAAAAAGACTGTTTTTTTCATAGTTATTACCAGATCATAAGGCTTTTCACGATTAATGGATACGTCGTTGGTAGCTGAGAAGAGTATTTGAGAGGAGGGCGACAATAGTCATCGGTCCAACCCCTTTAGGAACAGGGGTGATCGCAGAAGCGACAGGCGCTACCTCTTCAAAATCAACATCTCCGACGAGTTTAATCGAACCGGGAATCCTATTGATTCCTACATCGATGACGACTGCCCCTTTTTTGACCATCCGGGCCTTAATGAATCGGGGCCTTCCAATGGCAGCAACAAGGATGTCTGCGCTTCGGCAGATCTCTGGCAAATGCTCCGATAAGCTGTGTGCGATCGTGACTGTGGCATTACAGTGGGGCTCTTTTTGCATCAGGATTGCAGCTAGGGGTTTGCCGACAATGTTGCTTCTGCCAACGATGACAACGTGTTTTCCAAGAACGGGAATTTGAGAATGAGTGAGAAGGATCTGGATCCCAAGGGGAGTGCAGGGGAGGAATCCTCCGTGCTCCCCGAGCAGCATTTTACCTACATTGATCGGATGGAATCCGTCGACATCTTTATCAGGATCGATTGCTGTCAGCACAGAGGTCGTGTTCAGATGTTCCGGCAAGGGGAGTTGAACTAAGATCCCATCGACTTCAGGGCTGTTGTTAAGCAGTTCGATTTCAGCCAAAAGCTGTTGTTCCGAGATTTCTGCAGGAAACTCAAGATCAAACGAGGCAATGCCCACTTCAGAGCATTTTTTCTTTTTCATTCGGATATAGCTGCGCGAAGCGGGATTTTCACCGATCAAAATGAATGCGAGGCCAGGGCGGCGGTGTTTAAGATGGCCGATTGCTGTACGGATCTCAGCTTCGATCTCTTTTGCAATAGCTGCTCCGTCAATGATCATGGTGTTGATTTCCATTCTTTGGACTGATTGAGGTGCGCGATCATCGAGCTATGGAGCTTCTGATTTGTAGCAAGGATGCTTTCATGGCAAAAAATTTGGTGGGCAGATCCATCCCAGTGGGTCACCTGGCCTTCAGCTTCTTCAACGAGGAGTTTCCCTGCTGCCATGTCCCACGGATGCAAGGTAACTTCCCAATAAGCGTCGAAACGTCCTGCTGCGATATACGCCAGGTCCAAAGCTGCTGAGCCTAGCCTACGGATAGGCACCCCAAGTTGAGTCATATTGGCAAATCGCTCGATGCAATGCATTGGGTTTTGGTCGACATTGTAGGGAAATCCGGTTGCCATCATGGCATCATCGATGTTTCTTGTCTGCGAGACAGAGATCCTCTTGCCGTTCAAATAGGCTCCTTTGCCTTTTTCTGCGACAAAAAGCTCTTGCGAGATCGGTTGGTAGACTACACCAGAGACGATTTCATGATCGATTACTGCTGCAATCGAAATCGTAAAAACAGGGATGCCGTGGGCAAAGTTGAGGGTGCCGTCTAAAGGATCGATGACCCAGACGACAGAACTTTCCGAATGGGGGGAGCTCCCGCTTTCTTCGGCAAGGAATCGGTGTTCGGGAAACTCTTTTCCAATTAAGGAGAGGATGCATTTTTCAGAGGCCTTATCGTATTCGGTCACAAAATTCTGCTTCCCAGGTTTGGATTCGATCTGAAAAGAGGTGCCAAATCCTTTACGCAAAAGCTCTCCAGATGAAAGCGCTGCTTGAATGGCGATGAAGGTCAAATGTGAGTTGTCAATTGTTTTCATAATCACATCTTACCGCGAATTATTCAAAAAACAAGAAAATTATTCAGAGTATTTTTCTGTGCCGTCGACCTTGCCCAATCTTTTGACGGACTCGTTATCGCTTGCCGGTTGAAAGATTAGACTTCTTTCGAAACTCATTTTGCCAACTCCAAATTGTAAATTCCTGCGAT
>CAZOKX010000059.1:0-8406 GCA_964580785.1 uncultured bacterium | reverse complement strand
GAGATTTTAGATTAATCCCATTCATAAAAAATAAAGTCATATGAGGGGTAAATACAGAGTAACTGGAACCCCCGCGACCAATTTTTGAATTTACTTGGATATATCAGGAAAAGCTTATAGCCTTGGGTTTAAAGATTGGTGGTTGCGGAAGGTCCGCTGTCCGACATGTCTATCGCGGCCCTTGATCTTAGGTTTTAAAAATATTTTTTAAATGTATAAAATTGCGTATCGACCTTACGTCCTGCTTGCCCTTCTCCTCTTTTCTATCATGAGCTTTCCAGAGCAGGCAACAGAGTCGATCCGATCGGCTGTTGTCTGTAGCATTTATCCCTGTTGGAAGGGGATGAATGTTGTCAAAGGTAAAACTCTCTTTTTGCTGTCGATGCCTTTTTGGCCGGCGAATCCTTCCGACTCTAAATATGGGCTAGAGCTTGAGCGATTGAAGCAAGAAAATCAGATCCTCCGAACTCAAATCGAAAGTGTGAGGGAGTGGCTTCTCAATGAAGACAGGCTTCAAGAGCAGTTAGAGAGATTAAAGCTTTTAGAAACGGCATGTATGCAGGAATCGCAATGGAAAGATTTTTTTATACGGAGGAGCCAAGAATTGTCTAGCTTGCTTGAGTTGCAGGTGGTTTCTGTTCCCGCTCAGGTGATCTTTCGAGAGCCTTCTTCTTGGAGCAGCTCGGTTTGGCTTAACGTAGGAGAGCAGGACAATCTCCATTTGGGAAAACCTGTTATCTGCAAAAATAGTCCCGTTTTGATGGGAACTTCAATTGTTGGGATCGTGGAGTATGTAGGAAAAAAGCAAAGCCGAGTCCGTCTAGTGACCGATTCTCGCCTAAGGCCATCAGTTCGGGTGGCAAGGGGAAGGGAGCAGAATCGCTACTTAATCGAACATGTAGAAGCATTATTGTTTGCATTTGAGGTAAGGAAGGATCTCATTTCGGCCCATGATGAAATAAAAGGCATTGCCCATCAAATGAACCATTTAAGGGCCATTTTAAACCACCAATCTGGTGATAGTTACCTTGCGAAAGGGGAGCTTTTTGGTAGCAGCAGTCCGCTTTGGAGATCTCGTAGCCAGCTGCTTAGGGGTGTTGGGTTCAATTACGACTTTTCGGATCACGAAGGCCCTTCTCGGGACCTGAGAACGGGGATTGCATATGGTCTTTCCCAAAGTAATTTCGCAGAACCTGTTGCTATATTGAATCCAGGAGATCTGCTTGTCACCACAGGTTTCGATGGGGTTTTTCCTGCTGGACTACGCGTTGCTATTGTTTCTAAAGTCGAGCAGTTAAAAGAAGGCTCATCTTCTTATGAGATCGAAGCCGTTTCAACAGCTGGAAATCTCGATGAACTCACCCATGTTTTCGTCCTTCCTCCTATAGGGTTTGAAAAATAGGCCTGGTTCAAACCTGGGTAACAAATCTGCGACGAGGCGTCGCCTAAAAATTTTAGTTAAATCATCCCGCGTTATTCAAGGAATCTAGCTTCATTCAATTGCCTTAACAATTTCCTTTCGCAACGTTTCTAGGCTTTTTTCTTTTCCAAATGTATAATTGTACATTTTTTTTCTCATCGGGCTTAGATCGGATTGGGAAAGGTCAACGGTTTTCTGGAAAAACTGATTCAATCTGTTTTTTTGAGAATGGGGTATTTCTATTCCGCAATTTGCTAGGCCTGTATAGCGGGCAGGGCTCGATTCGATTGCTGGTCCCTCAATAGGATTAAAAAAATAAAGGGGGCGGTCAAAAGCAAGAAAGTCATAGCCGATGGATGAATAATCTCCCAGATAGATATCAACTCGGTTCAACAAGGGATAAATAGGAGGAAAGTCATCGACGAAATAAACTCCTGGATGGCCTTCATACCGATCTTGAATGCTTAATACATTTGCCAAGTGGTCTTCAATGAGAAAAGGGTGCAGTTTGATGAGAAGGTTGTAAGTAGGGCTCAACTGCATGATCAGCTCTTCCGTTGCTTCAAAGAACGAAGTCGGGTTTTCCCGATCCTGCCATGTGGGGGCGTATAGGATCGTTTTTCTCTGCTGCTTAAATCGGGAAAAAATTTCCCCTTCAGCAACTCTGTCGTAAAATATTTTATACTTTTGATAAAAGAGGTGCCGGTAGTTGCCCGTTGCAATGATCGATTGGATTTTGTTTAAGGCTCCTATTTTTTGCAAATGATCGTGGAGGTGGTTCCCGTAAACAAGGGAGATATCTTGCTCGGGATGATCTTTCAAGGAATGACCTTTATCAGAATTTCCGTGGGGGCAGAATACAAAACGCATTTTTTTCTGATAGAGCAGCTTCATAAAAGGTTTGAGCTCTAGGGACCAAAACTTTCCAGACTCAAAGATCACATCGAAATGATTGCATAGAAAATCCATCGAAAGGTCGGCCATACTCATAAGAAAAAGATCAATTTGAGGATAGTAGTGTTTAGCCAGTTGAAATGTCTTTTCTTCAGCGACTATAAGGGGTATTTTTAAAATGGCGCTGAGTATACCGAGATGATCAAGATGGGTTGAAGGACCGGTCAAAATAGCTGCGCATCTAGGGGAGGCTTTCAAATTAATTTTTGTCTCTTTTTGATTTAAATTACGGGGGTATATCGACAGACAGCATATCGCCCCCGTAATTTAAATCAAAAAGTGGCTCAAAAGAAAATGAAAAATGTAAAAATTAATTTTTAGATTGTTGGCCTAGTAGAAGTTAAGATCTGAATCAGAAAAAGAGGCGTAAGAGGCGGTAATTTCATCATGGAGTACATCTAGAGGTTTCTTAGGACCGAAGGCGTAATCATAAACTTCCTTCCGAATTTTCGAAAAGTCTCGAAGCTCAAATTGCAAAAAATTCTGAATGATTGGATAGATTTGATTATATTTTTCAGGAAGGATCTCGACGCCTGAGCGAAATAGATAAAGGCCGAGGTCGTTATCCGGATCGCGGGCATTTTGATTTAAAAAAAATAGTGGGCGATCAAAGGTGAGAAAATCATAGCCTATTGAGGACATATCTCCGATGTAGATGTCAATCCGGTTAAGCAGAGGGTAAATAGGAGGGAAATCTGTTAAAAATAAGATGTCGGAATGGCTTTCATATTTGTGAATAAAAGAATCGATCCGAAACTCTTCTTGGAAAAGGAGATTTGGATGGGGCTTAATGATCAGGCTCCAGTCATCTGGCAAATTCTCAATTAAAGGAACTGCCGCTTCGAAAAAAGAGGAGGTCTTTTCATAGTCTTTCCACGTTGGTGCATAAAGGATGATCTTTTCAGAAGGTGGAAGGCGGCGGAAAACCTCCTTTTCGGCCAGATTATCAAAGAATCGTTTGTTTTTCTGGTAGTAGGCATTGCGAAAGTTTCCTGTAACAACATGGCTTTTCAACTGCTTAAAGACCTTTTTCCTTTGTAAAACGTCGACCATTTGCTGTCCGTACACCAAAGCGGCTTCCTCTTGATGCAAAGCTTCCATATAGGGAATATTGCTTCCTTTATCAGAGTTGCCGTGGGGGCACCAAACTGTATGGATTTTTTTCTGGGCCAGTTTTTGAGCAAAAAAGAAGATTTCGTCAAAAAGAACTCTGGGTATCGAGTAGAAGATAATCTGATAATGAGTGACCAGATGCTGGGCAACAGTCAAATAATCAGAAAAAATGATATCGAGATGAGGATAGCACTTCCTGGCGGCTAACGCGATCGCCTCTTCTGTAACGATCAAAGGGATTCCGAGGATTCCGCACAACGGTCCAAGATGATCGAGATGGTGGCTTTCCGGTCCGTAAAGGAGTCCGGCTGTTAGTTTAGCTTCTGGATTTTCCAAATGATTCCCTTCAGTACTACACAGGTTACTTTTTTATATGGTATGTGGCAACAATCGGTTTCCGCTTTGCCCTGATTTGCTCCTGTCGCGCTTTTTCCTGGTGGTGGAGCGATAGTAAATATTCAGGGTGCTCCATGAGATGCTGGTTTCTAGATTGCTGCCGGTTCATTTTGTCCGTAAGGGCCATCAGTTGTTCCCGCAAATTGAGTATTTCACAGCTGATCCCTTCTGTATCTGGCAAAATTTGCTCAAGCTCAGAGCTTGTCGCTTTTTTTCCTAGAATCTCAAAGATTTGTTGCGTCATGTTCGTGCGAAAAACACGCAAATACCCCAGCTTCTCAAACATGTCCGATGTCTGACTTACCAACAGCTGGTGAGTTCCCTGGTCTTGGAGCATAAGGGATAGTTCTTCTTGATGTAAATTAGCTAAAAGTTCACGCATGAGGGAGATCTCTTTTTGCATATTCTTTTTCAGCTCATCGTGGAGTTGCTCCCAGCGGTCAGATTGTTCCGGTAACGCCATAATCCTTACCCTTTGTTGAGTTCATGTATGAATAGTCGAGGTAACAGGGCTAAGAGATGCAAAAGGCGTGCCAGATTCTTAAAGTATTGATTTAAAGCAGATTGAAGTTATTTGGCCATTAGGCTATCTTTACTTTTGGAAAAATATTCCGGCAGTTTTATCCCGGAGCCATATGCAAAAATTACCGATCTCCTTGCTCAAAGGTTGGTTTGAGAGCTCAAAAAGGGACCTTCCTTGGAGGAGAAATCCAACTCCTTACGCGGTTTGGGTCTCAGAAGTGATGCTTCAGCAGACCCAAGTGGCGGTTGTCATCGCCTATTTTGAGCGGTGGATGCAGCGATTTCCAACATTGGCAGATCTTGCTCAAGCTTCTCTTGAGGAAGTGGTTAAGCTGTGGGAAGGGCTCGGGTACTATTCCCGGGCTAGGAGGTTGCATCATGGGGCCCGCTATTTGCTTCAACACCATGGGGGTCACCTCCCTTCAACGCCAAGAGAGCTCGAAAAGGTCCCGGGCCTTGGCCCTTATACAGTTGGAGCTATATTGAGTTTTGCTTTTCATCAAAAAGCTGCTGCCGTTGATGGGAATGCGATCCGCGTGCTGAGTCGATTTACTGCAAGAGAGGAAGATGTCACCTCTTCAAAAGCCAAAAAATGGATTTGGGATTATGCCCAGAGCATCCTCCCCGATGAAGAGCCGTGGCTAGTCGTAGAAGGGATCATTGAGCTTGGCGCAACGGTTTGCACCAGTCAGCCCAAGTGCTTCCTATGCCCTCTTGCGCCGCATTGTTTAGCATTGGAAAAGGGGGTCACCGATCTATTACCGGTGAAAAATAAAAGAATGCCAATTACAAAACTCAAGCGGCAAGTAGCTGTCGTTAAAAGCGGAGAGTTTTATTTGTTGCGCAAGGTCGAAAAAGGTAATCTTATGGCCGATCTCTATGAATTCCCTTACTTAGAAGGGGAGGATCGGTTGCTTTTACGCAGCCTTTTAGAAGACACATTTAAGCTCATTGCATCGTTTATTGAAGAACTGACATCGGTCGAGCATAGCTTTACGCGATATCGGGCAACCCTTTATCCTTCGGCTTGGGAAGTATCAGAGAGAACTGAAGTGGACGGTTATGAATGGATAAAGATATCGGATCTCGATCAAATCCCCTTTTCTTCTGGACATAGAAAAATCATCAATTCACTGAAGAGACGGCATGCGCATATTACACACTGAAAGCTCAAACGGATGGGGCGGGCAAGAGATGCGCATTTTACACGAGGCTGAAGGGATGAGAAGACGAGGGCATGAGGTATTTCTCGCGGTGACTCAAGGGGGATCTTTAGCCTCCCATGCCCGAGAATCGGGGTTTGTTGTTTATGAGGTCCCTTTAAAAAAATCTAAAGCTATCCCAGGGTTTTTCCAACTCTTATCGATCATCAAGAAGCACCGGATCGAGCTGGTCAATACCCATTCTTCATGGGATGCCTGGCTAGGGGGAATTGCTGGGCGTTTTGCTGGGAAGAAAGTAATCCGAACCCGACACCTCTCGACGTCGATCCGTAAAGGAGCTAACAGCTTTTTACTTTATAAAGCTCTTGCAGATAGTGTTGTAACGACATCTTCCGCCATCGTTCCTGTAATCCAAAAACAAGCCTATTTACCACCATCGAGGGTCCGCTGTATTCCTACCGGAATCGATCCTGCCCGACTCAAATTTTTTCAAGAAGATGTAATCCGGTTTCGAAACTCTTTAGGTTTGAATGAAGGAGATCTTCTCGTTGGAACTGTGTGCGTCGTCCGATCTTGGAAAGGAATCGAAGATTTGCTTAAGGCGGCAGAGCTGTTAAGAGGAAACAAGAAGATCAAATGGGCGGTCGTTGGTGGAGGCCATATTCAAGACTATCTCCCTAAGCTCTATGAGCTTGGGCTTGATGGCCAAGTGACGTTTACAGGCCATCTTGATCCTCCTTATGCAGCAATTGCCTCTATGGACATTTTTATGCTATTGAGCACCGCAAATGAAGGTATATCCCAGGCCACCTTGCAAGCCTCTTATCTTGAGAGGCCGCTAATTACCACAACGGTTGGCGGCCTCCCTGAGGTATGCTTGCATGAAAAAACAGGAATCGTTGTTCCTCCATTCTCTCCAGAAAAAATTGCAGAAGCTGTACGAATACTAGGATCAGATCCTGCGCTTCGCCGCGCATATGGACAATCCGGCAAAGCACATGTAATCGAAAAATTCACATTGAAAAAAACATTGGACCAGATGGAAGAAGTCTACGCCCAGGTCTATCCCAAAAATTCGCAATTTCCTCTTTAGGAATATTTAATTCCAGCTTATTATTGAGAAACTTGAACGATTACCTTTATCTTCAAAGGGAGGGGGTATCTATGCTTGAAGATAAGTTGCCGATTGGCCGGGTTGCTTTTGCCAAATCTGTATGGATTGATTGGATTTCAGATCATAGTAGGACCGTTCTTATCTCATTGGCTTCCTTATTGATCTTGTTATTTATTCTTTTTCAACTGACAGGAAAATTTTCTGTAAGCCGTCAATCTGACTTCATTGAGGCCCAATCAGCTTATTCCGCCTGGGTTACTGCAAAAATCAGCAATGACGAGCTGTTTAAAAAGCTGGAAAAACCTTTGAAAAAAAGCCCTGAGCTTCAAGCAAAATTCGGAGCTCTTGTCGCCCAGCATTTCTTGACGATCAACGATCCAAAAAACGCTGAAGCATTTGCCAAGCAATCGTGGAAAAGGACCGGCAACCTCCTTTCTCCCTATTATGCGGAATTTTCCAAGACTTCTCTCTTAGTTTCCCAAGGAAGACTTGAAGAAGCCCTTTTGGCTGCGCGAGGATTAAAGTCTAATATGGTAGAAGACAAGGGATTTTGGGCGAGCCGAGACAAGATGATCCGTTCTGGCGGATTACTTTATGCTTATAATTTGATCCGGATCGCAGCTTTAGAAAAAGAGGTTGGCTCTTCTGGTGGAGAATTGGCAGCTTGGAATGAGCTCCTTGCAAACGCAGGTTGGACTTCGGCAACCGCTTCCTCGAAGATGTTTGATCCAGACGTATATTCTGTCATCCAGAAGACATTTCAAGATGGAAACCTTTCTTTATATGATTATGTCATCAAGCGCAAAGCAGAGCTGGCTAAAAACTAATGAATGGTCTTCTTTAAAGTTCATCAGCAAAGATGTCCCAAAATGCCAACTGTGGTCTCAGCTTGTTCTGGGTTTAGGGTTTGCTTTGGGACTCAAAATCCATTGCAATTTTGTGCAAGTCCTTTCCCCCATGAAGGCCTAGCAATACGAAAATCAGAGGCGGAATAAAAATAGCCAAGATCAGACCGGTGATTCCAAGGACTAACTGAATGGTTTGTTCTTGCTTGAAGACAAACTGAAATATCTTTCGACATAACCTGTCAATTTTTTCTGGCATAAGCACGCCTAGAACACCCCCAGTGGTGGCAGCGATGATTGTCCACCAGGGCCCCCACATCACAAAGCTGAAGAAGCAAGCAAGAATGAAGATTAGGCAGAAGAAGACCTCAAAGCGGTGCTTCTTTGTAAAGGATTCGATTTCCTTAACGGAGACCCCTTCTTTCAATTTGTTTCCACTCATATTATTCCTTCCCTTTTGAGGAGTTGCTTCTAAGAATCTCAAGGAGAGAAAAAAAGCTCCTAAAGCTAAGCTTGGAACCCGCCATTAATGCATTGGCAAAAGTCCACTCTCCCTAAACCTCAGTTTACAAATTAAATTAATTTATATCAATTCTGATTTTTTAGGATTCAATCAGAAAAAAGCCTTATTGCACGCAGCTCGGAACATATATTGATTTAAATTATAAATTTCATTATTCAAGATAACTCCGAAAAGGCGCATATGCGACTTTATAGATGTCCCGGATGTAACGCCCTCATTTTTTAATCGATTAATTAAAGCGGATAATTATTGATTAAATCTAGTCGTATTTAATACAATTGTTTTTATTAAATCAAACATTTGATGGTTTATGAAACTTAATAATAAAAATGTTAATATTTCAGAAATTGCAGTTA
>CAZOKX010000058.1:0-8953 GCA_964580785.1 uncultured bacterium | reverse complement strand
AAAATTTTACTTTATCATGCTCAACCTCAATCCACTAAACCCATTATTGAGGTTACTAATAATCTGGCCTATCTGAGGACCCAAAAGGGCAAAGCTGCATAAAAATCTTCTTCTCCGACGATCTCCTGCTTCTGCAAGTAGACAAAAAACTGCTGGCATTTCGCCGCCTACAGAAAACCCTTGAATAGCTTTTGCTATTCCTATGAAAACAACGAGAGAAAGGCCCCATGAAGAAGATATACTAAAGAAAGGCACTAAGGAATTTAATATAATGATAATAAGAACCGAATACTTTAACTGTTGTTTCCTTCCTCCTCGATCTCCAAAGTATCCAAAAAATAACCCACCTAAAGGTCGTGAAATGAGGGTTAAGATGAGCATTATGCCTAGAGTAAAGAATTCAAGAAAATGAGAGGTGAAAGTATAAAATGCCGTTGTTAATATTGGATACCAATAGAAATTCGTGTAGACTTCATAGAATTCAACGGCTCCTCCAATAACTGCGGGTATAACCACACTTTTTTCATTCTTGTTCATATTAAGAAGGCACCATATTCCTTATACCCGAATTCTTCCATAGAAAGTTTTAAGCTTTATCTAAGGTCTACCTCTAACAATATCCAAAAGCAAATAGCTTTTGGCGACTACCAGCAAGGAAAAAGCTACAGTAGGGGGCACGATCCATTTCCATAGGGTAGCAAGCTTGGATCTGTATCCTTCTTCGTTTGTCTTTCGTATCTTGAAAGTTTCTCCTGCATATGTCATGAGCGCACAGAGACAGATTCCTGATGAGAGTCCCCAAACAGCGGTTTCAAAAAACAGTGCCAATTCTTTAGGGTACCCGCTCAGAAACAAGGAGGTTATCCAAGCCGCAACTCCAGCAGGAATAGCAAAAGATAGGTTCTTCTTTACACTCGCCAGAACAAAAGTAGGATAATCCATAACTTTTTGCCATCTTTCATAGTAGGGCTTTCTCGGGGAAAGAGTATGCCCATACGAAAAAGCTCCTGTAAGAGGAACCATCGCCATAGACGACAATCCTTGCTCACAATGAAAAATAGGAATAAAACAGCAGGCAAGGGTGGAGAGAGCAGGGACCATTAAAAATGTGCCATACTCTTTGTACCAGGGCTCCTCCATAGCAAATTTTAAGCTTAAAGCATCTTGAGAGTTCATAGATTATTCTCCTTGTTCCGAAAGTAACAAGCACTTCTTGGTCAGCCTTAGCAGAAAAACTATGGAAACGCCCAATATAGCCGTCGAAATAAATCCCACTAACATTGCCATATTTGTGCTGGTTTTCATGGCTAAAGCTATTCCAGCACAGGTGGTTGAAATGCCAACAAAAACAAATGGAATCAGTCGTAAGGCCGCGACTAATCGGTAACGCGAGACTTTCATGAAATCCACGGCTTGAAAATAGTGCGATTTGATAAATGGCTCATATTTTTCTTCAACCTTTTTACCCTCGCCTGTATAGCAAGCAAGCTCAAAGTCGACATTAGTAGTGGCTAGCATGCGCAAGACCGAAACAGCTAGCACACCAAAACCAATGAAAGTGATGCCAACAAGATAGTTGGGAAAGACTCCCCTATTTGCTGTAGCCATCAATACAAAAGAAGCTGCTACAAAAAATCCAGCATATTTGAGATAGGAAAATCCTTGCTGAAGCTGCATTTTTTCGTACGACATGTGCATCTTCTTGAGAAACTTGTAGTGAGGTCTTACAAGTTCTGGAGGGATATTTTCCATAGGAGGATCAACTTTCATCACGACCTCTTATTCTTAAAATTTTAGCTTTAACTTGACCATATCAGAATTGTACCAAACACACAATGGCCAAAACGGTTAAAAGTTTGAGAGCCTGTACACAATGCTCTTTTCATGCAAAGCTTCTCTTTCTGAAAATTTTTTCTTTAAGTATATTGACAAATTTAGGCGATTTGAGCACCGTGTAAAAAGTTAACAACCAAAAGGAAAGGTGTTGAATGGTCACAAGTACACTGCTAGAGAGAAATCCCGTCGAAGAGCTCAACGAGTGCATTGCCGATGCGATGAAAAAAGTAGGCGTTCAGAAGGAAACAGATCTCAGTCGGTACATACCTGGAAAAAAAGGCTATCTCCATCATTTTGCTTTTGTAAAACTTAAGAAAACTAGTCCAGAGGAATTACAACAGATGATTCGGGAGTATATCTTGGACAAGGAAAATCCCGAGCCTCTCTCTTCTGCTCCAAAGCCTGGTCTAAAGATGAAAAGAACTGTAGATCTTACGATCAAAAAGTCAATGATCAATCAGCTTCTCAATGCGTTGAAAATTTCCAAAATCGAGGGCTCTGAAGATTTGATCGCAATGTTGTCTCCTCACCAAACTATTGGACAAGTCCAGAAGCTTATGCTCGATATGATCCGTGCGAAAGAAGTCGATGTAGGTCTTTGGGAAACCTACAAAAAACTCGTAGAAGAAGAGCGCTCTATTGCCCAGTAAAAGCTTGTTCCTAAATTAGTAGGAACTCTACAATACGGTTTAAATTTTTTAGGATAGACATGAAGTTAAAGGATTGGCTGATTTTTAAGTGTATTTCAGTTCCCAAGTTTTGCAAGTACAATGACTTTTGTGAGGAATCTGTTTATACATACATTAAAGGTGGCGTCCCACGTTCAAATATCGCTATAAAAATCGTGAAAGCAACTGGCGGAGAAGTCACTTTAGAAGATTTGGGCTTAGAACAAACCACTATCGATAAAATACGTCTCAAGCAGCAGAAGATGCGAGAAAGAAAAGAGCGAGATAAAGCCAAAAGGGCTGCGCAAGACCAAGTGGACGCGGCTAACAATCTTCAACTGACCTCTAATGGTTCCTCTTAAATTCTCAAGGCAAGAACAATGAAGTTAAACGATTGGCTAACGGCTAATTATCTGACAGTCAATAGATTCGCCAAGAACCATAACCTTTGCAAGGAGTCGCTCTATAGCTATATCAAGGGAGGAGTTCCTCGCTCTAATGTCGCTCTCAAAATTGTGAAAGCGACCGGAGGGCGTGTTGCCCTCGAAGATCTTGGATTGTCTGAGAAATTGATTGCAAAGATCAAGCTGAAGCAGCAAAAGCTTAAGCTAAAAATGGAAAGAGACAAAGCTAGAAGAGAGGAAGCTAAAAGGCTTAAAGAGGCTACAGCAGCAGGTTTATAGAAATCGTTCCCCAAGAAGCCAGGAAATACTCTTTTTTATCCAAAAATGGACATTTTTAACAAACCTTTTCATGACACCTTTATTATTATTGACGTCATGAGAAGTACGTACGGGAGAGTAGTGGTCCAGCCCCTTTACAGGATAGGAATGTAGTATCAGTTCCAGACTTTTTATAAGCGGCGGAAGATAGGACTGATCTAGATCAAAGATAAAGGAGTGCTCTTGATAAAGATGATCAGGAGTAATAGAAACGGTTAATTCACAATGGCCTCCATTTTTCATCTTTATTTTTAGGCCAATATTGGGTTCTAGGCACTCCAGCTTTGCTTCCCCAGCTAAAGTATCATATATTTGTTTACATTCAGCCATTAGCCCATGCAGCTCGGCAAGATGAAGAATACATCCAGCAGCTTCTACTACCGAAGAAGCTGCAGTACAGCGTGCTATAACATCTAGCCAATTACCATCCCAATAATCATCTGATTCAGGAAATTGCCGCCCATAAACCCATAACTCAAAGCCTCCAATGCAAAAATCCGGATCCCTCAATTCTTTTTCCGAAGGATTGATAGATCCTGACTCTTTATTGTTAGCCATTTCGAATTTATCAAGCATTTTGCCATTTTCCCTAAAGAGCTAGATGTCTTCTTTGATGAGCTTTATTGCTCTAGGATGAAATCCCTGCAGATTTTTTTCATCATACACACAGACAGTGATCTCTTTCTGATAATTTTCGCTCGATAGATGCGTATGGTGGAGTTTAGGCTTAGCTAGTAACTGATCTAAATCGCTTCTGAGCTGTCGAGCCTCTTCCTGAGTTAAGAAGAGAGTAACGGTGTCTAACTTTTTATCAGATTTATCATCTAAAATGCGCATTAGACGAGATCTCGCTCAGGCTCTATATCAGCTAAATTGAGTTCTTCATGTGTAAGATCAAAAAAAGGAGCTTGGTTTTTCATAGTAGCAATCACCTGATGGTAAGCCATAAGAAATCCGGCGTTAAAGTCAGCAGAATCACCTTCCTTCGGATTGTCAGCATCTACTTTTGCTTGTCTGGCATAATCTTTAAGTAAGCAATTGATTTCTCTTATATAATGTTTCAAACTTTTTTCATCCATAAATAAAAATTACTGTCTTTGATCTAAAATTGTTTTTAAAATATCTTTTTGTTCTGTGTAACATTGTATCTCAGCTGGCCATACTTTCTCAACTAGAGCTTTTTTCCTGTTGGGATGGAAATTATCCCAATCCTGACAATATTTTGAGGGATTTGCGATTTTGTCCTTATGTTCAACAATTAACTTCTCATAACTACGGATACTTTTTTCAATTTCTTTAAGAGGCTTTTCGCTGAATTTTGGTATGAGATCAGCGTGCCTTCCTCCATTTTTTGCTGCTATATACGCTTCGCTTGGTGATTTTGCAAGCCAACTCTCACAAGCACCATCAATAGCTGCTTCCAATTTTCCAGCTTGTTTTAATTGCCCTACTTCACGTGCAGTAAAGCCGAGTTCTTCTCCAAGAAATGCCATTGTTTGACCATTTCGAACAACTTCTGCAATTTTGACGCTACTGCCGATTTCCGCCGCTGTCTCAAGAATAAGAGTCTCTTGAGCGATTTGAAGGTTTTTACATACAGCGGCTAGCTCTTGTGCGCTTTTTACACTCTTACTTGCAACTTTAGCGAGAGCTCCTGGAACTAGGATATCTGCTCCATGTTTTCCTACAGTATATCCAGCCAGCTCTCCTCTTTTTTCTGATGAAAGGGTACCCCACTGAGTTACTAGTTGATGCATCTCTGGAGATAATACCTCAGCAATAACTCCCCATTCATCGTTGTGAACTAAGTGGGCTAATGTAGTGACAGAGTCGACGATTTGCCTTGATGTCTGAATAGGATGCTTCACAAAGTCGGTCATAAATAGAAAAAAGCCTTTTCCAGATTCACAAACTCCCTTTGGTAGTCCTTTTGCAACACCAAGGCTGAATTCAGAAATAGATAGCGGGTCTGGTTTGTGTGCTTGGGCTTGCGCAGTAAACTGCTTATAATCTTCTAGAGAACGATCATATTGACCTAACCCAAAGTGAGCGATTCCCCTCTCAAGATATGGAACTGGATTCGTTGGATTTGTCTCGATTGCTTTTCCTAAATCCTGGACCGCCTGGTTGTAATAACCAAATGCCAGGGCTCTTTCTCCACGTACTTGATGGGAAAGGGTATTAAAATCGGCTTCTTGGCCTGGATTTGAATAAAGAGAGGTATAATCGGTCGAGAATTTTCGATCGATCTCAGGGTGTGCAATTGAAGCTCCCTGATACCCGCCTGGAATCGGGAAAGTATACTTCGAGTTGATATCTTCAACCTCTCGGGCAAGGCTTGGATGATAAGGAATCTGATTCTGAAGGTTATTATAGCTATCATGAGCAAAAATAGAGCCTAAGGCTCTTCCATTTTCTTCCCACGATAACCCTTGATGCCCGATTGCTGGGTTTGTAGGCTGGAAGAACTGATTTTGTACGATATTTTCTTTGAATGAATAGGCTTGATCATTAAGAGCCGATCTCAAAGTGGGCGCTGTTTGAGTAGCTGCCATCCCAGGGGGGATGTCAGTGGGGATTGAAGAGGTTGAGGAAGAATCCCCTTTTTGATTCTTTTTATCGGACTCATTGTCAGAAGCGGCTGCCGCTGCCGCTACACCTGCGGCTGTGGCTCCTGCAGCCCCAGCTGCTGCTCCTCCGCCTCCTGTTGCTCCTCCCGTAGCTGCTCCAGCGGCACCTGCCGCTGCTGCAGAAGAGGCGGCTGCTACTGCAACAACTACAACGGCAGCTGCGACGACCACTGCCGCTCCGATAATGAGCGCTTTCTTATGCTTTTTAGCGAACTTCTTGACATGCTTCCACTGTTTTTGTACCCAGCTTTTGCAAAGAACGACTTCGCCGTTTCCATATAAAACAGCGGGAATAATCATATATCGATATTCGCCAGGGGTTACAAAAGAAAGGGCATCTTCGTAAAGGTTATCTTCTCCATTCAAAAGCTCTTCGATATCATCATCTAAAGATAGACTTTCAGGTGAATTGTCCGGAAGAACCCCTTCTTTTGCCAATAAGGCAACGAAATGGGTGAGGTTCTCTATTTGCTGTTCAGAAGTGCATTTCTTTTCCAATTCACCAGATTCGATTTCATCAAGCAGGCGAAGGATTTCATCATAGGACGGGATGTAGTCTTTTGCTATCTGCTTTTCCTCTAGGTTGACTTTTTGCACTTGGAACGTAATTTGTGGAGTATGGCTTTGAGGGTAAAGAGCAACAGAAGGCATTGTGAGAAGGAGAACTGAGTTTACAAAAAGCTTGGAATATCGCAGCAAGGGATCCTCCTATTTTAATAAATCAATCCCATGAAGCAATAAAGACGTCTTTTTGGTCTAAAGTCCTCTCAGAGACTTCCCAAATGGCTAAACGATTGATTTATCGGGCATCCTAACATCAGCAAGGTTTTTATTTCTAATTATTTTTGCTCCTCTCCTGTGCGTAGGTTTCTATAGAATAATGCTAATCCAAGCCTTTCTTAATCAATTCCTCTTGCCATTCTTGTAGAATTAGTATAGTACAAAAAAGAAGAAGTCAGTAATAGAAAGAAAAAGCGAGGTTTTAATGCGTCTTCTATTGGTTATGACATCTTTTCTAGTTGCATCTCTCTTAACATCTTGCTCGCCTGAAGAACCTGATGTTCACCCACATGGTGAAACTGAATACGGACAAGAGAGCGTGCAGGCTACCAAATAAAGAGTTTTCACGCTGGGATAGTCTTCATTTTCTCGAGCAGCCAGTAATAATGACGGCAGGCAATCCTTGCCAAAAAGAGAAAAGAGAATCCAAGAATGAGACCAGAAAAACAGCTGGCAGTCCACCAAGGAAGAGATAAGTGGTTGACAATAAGAGAAAGAGGACCGTTATTGAGAAGGGAAAAGATAATCATCATAGGCGGGGAAACTCGTATAAAAGCGAATGCCCACATGCCACTCCCTTCATAGCTGGCTGCAAGATCATGAAAGTGGCTTGACTTCAGCCCTGGCCGTTTTTTCTCCATCTCTATTCCTTCGGCTGTGCACTTGGCAATACTTGCATCCAACTCGTTTTCCTCTTCTATAGATCTTGTAGCTCCTAGAAGTGCTAAGGCAAAAACAGGAATCGCGATTATGGGATGATTATAGGGAGGATGTTCGCTCCATCTTCCTATCAATAGAACGATCCAACCCATCATAAGGCAGCCGTAAGCCCACATTCGATGTTTTTTCAATTCCTGCGAACAGCGCTCAACTTCATCTAAAAGCTTCTGATAAGATCGTGGAGCTGAAGACGGCTCTACAACTTTTGCTTGAGGAGGAGTCTCTTTTTTAGATTTTCGGCCAAAAAATACAAACATAATGATTCCAAAGGTCAATAAGAACATACCCCAGAACGATTTCTTGTTACTTGTATCGAAGGAGAAGTAAATATTCGGCACTACAAAAATAAGCGTCAATGCAGCAAAAAGCAAGATACCGATAGCCAGTCCCAGGCGTTTTTTAAAAAATTGCTCGAATCTTATCCTCATATCGACTCCTTATCTACATAGAGTACTTTATACAAAATAATACTTTTTAGAGCTTGCAAAATCAGAAATCAAAGCGGAGAGAGAGAAATTTGTGAAATTTTTCAATTTTGCTTATTTTTTAACTGCATGCTTTTTAGCTTACAATATTTAACATATAAAAAGTTTAAAGACACAAAGACTAAAAGGATGTAAATGCAAATCAAAGCGCCTGATAAGCTGTCGATACTATCTATGATCCCGAATCTCTTTAACCCGAGAAAGATTAGACCATAAACAGGAGATCCTATCAGTGAGAGCAGCATCGCTCTTGAATAGGAAAGCGTTTCACATCCATTGTAATTGTAATGGAAAATGATCTCATTAGTGAGGTTGATAAGGAGTTAATCATTGATCAAATCTAGCTCGATTTGCTATAATTATTTTTTAATAATTACTACATTAAATTCTGATATTTTCTACAAATTGAAAAAATATTAGTATTTTTCTCAGAAAGTTCGGGACTTCGTTATATCATTGCTGAACAAAAGGAGCGAATTGCAACGCTCCAAGGTTCGCCTGAGCAATCGCTAAGAACTAATTTTGGAGAGGTCCATATTTTTTGCGGCGTGAATTTTTTTTATTGAATCAAACATGTGGTGGTTTATGAGACTTAATAATAAGAATATTAATATTTCAGAAATTCCAAATAATCTTCTCAGAGAATTGGGACAATTCGAAGCATCGGAAGGAAACGTCCTGCGCCTTCTTTTCCAGGGAGCGACGGATGCTCGAACAGCAGCTAAAAAGAGTGAACATTTGACAAATCGCCTGCGCGCCATCGGATATGACCAATTTGCCGTACGTTTTGATTCCTCGGGCATTTCCATTATCGATGGCAGATCTCTAGAGGTTGCACTGGATGCTTGGGTGACACAGGAGGGTGGTCGTGCTGAAGAGGCTGCTCGGAAAATTCGTAACGCTTTTTATAAGAGCACAAAAAGTTTATATTTAAGAAATTTTTTTTTACGTACGCTCCCTCCAATCTTGCAGCTACTTGACCTGACCTTCCTCAATCTAAGTGGAAACCAGCTGACAACCTTCGATCCCAGGAAGCTTACCAATCTGACCAACCTCAATCTAAGTGGAAACCAGCTGACAACCTTCGATCCCACGGAGCTTACCAATCTGCG
>CAZOKX010000057.1:0-9000 GCA_964580785.1 uncultured bacterium | reverse complement strand
ATCTAAAGTATGAGCCAAGCAGTCTACTAAATTTTTAGGTTTGTGGACAGTCTCTTAGACAGTGTTCTCCAAGCCGTTTAGTAACCCCCTTTTTTTCGCTAGACTTCTTCCGAAACTAAAAACTGGAATTTATAATTTAGAGTTGCCAAAATGGGAAAGATATTGCTGAAAAAGAGGGGGTTTGAGATGATGACTGCCCTATATATATCCTAAAATGCACTGGTAGCTCAGCTGGATAGAGCACACGGCTACGAACCGTGAGGTCAGAGGTTCGAATCCTCTCCGGTGCGATTGTTTTGTTTCTTTATGATTTTAGAGGTCTTTACTTCAGGTCCTGCGGATACTAATTCTTATTTATTCGCATGCTCCAAAACAAATCAAGGGGTTATCGTTGATGTCCCTCCAAATAGCGCAGAAACTCTTTTAGACCGCATCTGTGACCTCAAAATTACTATTGGAATGATCCTTTTAACTCACTCTCACTGGGATCATTTCGCGGACGCCTCTGAATTAAAAGAAAAATTAAATATTCCACTCTATGTCCACAAAGAAGATGCTGGAAACCTGGAAAATCCCGGCAGCGATCGCCTTCCCCTTTTTTTTCCGATTAAAGCGATCAAACCGAACGGGTTTCTAGAAGATCGGCAGACCTTTAGCGTTGGAGAATTTAATATCCAGGTGATCCATACCCCTGGACACACCCCTGGCGGCGTTTGTTTTTACCTACAGGAGCAAAAAATTTTATTTTCCGGAGATACCCTGTTTCAGGGTACAATCGGCAATTTGAGTTTTCCAACAGCTCGGCCAGAACGGATGTGGGATTCATTAAAGCGGCTTGCCGCTCTACCCAAAGAGACGCAGGTTTACCCTGGTCATGGGGATCCAACAACGATAGGGAACGAAAGCTGGATAACAAACGCAAAAGACAGGTTCAACTAGGGAGGATATATGAACTATTTATTGATTGGGAAAACTGCACCCCATTTTACAGCAAAAGCTGTCGTCAAAGGAAAGATTGTTGAGGAATTTTCGCTCCGTGATTTTCTTGGCATGTACGTCATTTTCTTCTTTTATCCCCTCGATTTTACGTTTGTATGTCCGACAGAGCTTCATGCTTTTCAGGAAAAATTAGCAGACTTTGAAAGCCGCAATACTAAAGTTGTTGCTTGCTCGATTGATAGTTGGTTTACCCACTGCGCTTGGTTAAACACCCCAAAAAACAAGGGTGGAATCGAAGGCGTTGAATATCCGATCGTTTCTGATCTCAATAAGAATATCTCCCGGAATTACCAAGTCCTCAAAGAAGACGAAGGAATTGCTTACCGAGGTCTTTTCCTCATAGACAAGCAGGGAATCGTCCGTCATCAGCTGGTTAATGATCTCCCACTGGGAAGATCTGTTGAAGAGGTTTTGCGCCTTGTCGACGCCCTGAGTTTTTTTGAGAAAAATGGAGAAGTGTGCCCTGCGAACTGGAAGCTTGGCGCGAAGTCAATGAAACCAACGCAAGAAGGCCTTGTCAACTACTTCAATTAATTCAACCAGGGCCTTTAATCAAACCTAATCTTCAGATAACACATGTTACGGAGATAGGGGTTCCTGAAGAAATTTTTTGAGAAAAAACGATCTCCATATTCAGTTTATCTTCCCAAAGAGAGGTGAAATCTCCTACCGATGATGAGTGAGAAAGTCATAAAGGTCTTTTTCGCTTGTGATCAAAAAGCTCTTGTGGAGTGTGCACAAAGCGCATGAGGCATCGATGAGCTCTTCGTCGCCAACACCAGGCATGCAGATTGCCGCAAGGTTGTAGAAGAGGCTGGGGTTTTCAAGCAATTTTAGGCCGCGCATGTAGTCAGAGACGCTGAACCCTTCTTCTTTAACGCGAAAATAGATCAACTCTCTTTCATAGAGGAGGGCTTGGACAGCGTATTGGATCCCTAAACTTTCTGGAGGAGGATTTCCGCACATCTCGGCAAGTTGCGGCAAACTCTTAAGAAGCAAAGGAGTGCAAAAGTTCCCCTTCTCAGCTTCCCCAAATAAGAAGACAGCTTGCTTAGAGCGTTCGTTTTTCATATACGGCCTTTTTTAACTCTCTATATCAAATAGCAAATATTTTTTAAATTATTTGTAAAAAAATTAATTTAATTTTTATATTTGAAGCAAAAGAATAAATACAAACTGCTAAAAATCAAATATTTAAATCTATTTAGCCTTTAAGAGATTCCGAAAAAAGATTGATCGTAATAAAACTTTTTCATTATACGTACGCCCTGTTGTAGCAATGAAAATCTTTACTAACTTTAAGGAGGATAAGAATGCTAGCATTTCCCTTTCTAATTACTGCAGGCGTTTGCGCGCTTGTCCCCGCATTAAAAGCAAGCGCTATCGATTTATTGCAGCTTTTGCCCAAAGAAGAAAAGACCCTTGCCCACAAGCTTGCCAATGGAGTAACCACCCTCATCCAGGAAAATCCGTTCCCAGCTCATGGGGCTGCTATACGCGTTGTCATCCGATCGCTTTTCCATGAAGATGTCCTATATTCTTTGGATACATCTATTGACAATATAGATGAGATCGAACAGTTCTTGCGCAGTTGCAGAGACAATTCTCAAGGATCCTTCTCAAATGAAGGGAATCTAAGCTTGGGGTCCGGCATTCCAGCCCAAAGATGTTCTGAGAGCTTGGCTGTGATTGCCATTGGAGATTTTAGCCGAAGTTCCATGCAGGCGATGATTGAAAGCTATTTTGGCTCCGTTAAGTTAAGCCAAGTTAGAACACACTCTCGTGTGCCAATTCAAATTGGTCTCTCACCTCTTCCTAGAGGAGTCTCTTTACACATTGACTATCCGATTTTATCGAATGTTATAGAGACTGTTGGCGATCTGAAAGAAAGTTGGTTGCAAATTTTTGCACAAGACCTTTTGCAACAGAGGTTGGAGCGCTTAACGCGAGCGTTAAGAGAAAATTGGGTCCACCCTTACCCTCGTTTCATGTTTCCAGTCCATGGATTTGCTCTGGCCTCTGAAGATACAAGCCCCAACATCCTATCTTTTCTGCTATGGGAAATTGAACAGATCAAGATGGATGGATTTAATGAAAATGAGTTCCTAGCAATACACGATCGAATCGGTTACCAGCTTAGCTATCTCACACGCAATTTTTCCAACGCAGACAGCTCGAAAATGGCCTCCTACTATGCCGATCGGATCCGATCAGGAGCTGACTCGCTGTCTTATAAAACATTCCTGCAAGTTTCAGAGGAACTGGTCTCCTCCATATCCTTTAGCGAAGTCAATCCCTATGTCCAAAAATTGCTGCAAGATGCAAACCGATTCATTCACGTTCGCTATCCTGAAAACCACCGCTTCCCTCTTCTTACATCTTCAGAGATTGAAGAAATGGTGGATAGGGTTTCCAGATTGGCAGAGTTTGAATCGGATGCATATTATGAAGATGATGACATCATGCTCCTAAAAAATAGCAACGCTAAATTCTCAAGGCATCCAGAATGGGATCTTAGCCCCATTGCACTGGCCCACGAACCGGCGATTTTGATGGTCAAGGACTCAGCTCCTCAAAAAAAGACTATTCCTCAAGAAACAGAGATCGATTACTTTCAACTACTCCGACTTACCGTTTCGGAAATGGACAAGATTCATTACATTATTACTAACATGGGGAGAAAAAACATTTTTGAACTAGCGTTCATCAAAGGGAAAATGGAAGAGAAAGGTAAGCAGATCGACCATGTCCATCCCTTGCGCTTCGTTGGATACATCTTTTCTGATCCGGAGCTAAAATCGTGCATGAGAAAAATAAGAAAAAGTTCTTTCAAATGGGATGCCTTTATAGATGGTTTTGGCAAAAAAATGAAGGAAGAGGGCGGAAAAAACAATCTGCTGATCCACGTCCCCGGTTTTGCTAAACAAGTCAATGCGCATCCCGATAAAGTCACCTATTTTATCCAAAAAAAAGATTGGGAGGGGCTTATTCGCTATTTATTATAGAATAATTCACAAAGTTAAAATGAAGGGATCGAAACGATTGTTTTTCAAAAACGACTAATTAAAATTAGTAATTGAAAGATATTTCCATGTGAACGATAAAGCGAAAATGGAGGGCTGCCCTTAACTTTGTATGTCATAGAATGACAAATGTGCAAAGCCCCATGGAAAAAGAGCTCTGTTCATTTTGGTTGGAGTATCATGGAAGTTAAAGAAGAAACTCCCTTTTTGCAGCCTGTGCCGTTGCACCAGATCCGGTTTAACTACTTATTCTTTGGCTCCTACTTTTTTGTTGCAGCAGCCATCCATGTTTTGCATGCTTTTCTTGTTGAGCCGCAGCCAACTTTTTCCAGATTCTTCTTTGCGGGGTATGCTGTAATGCAATGCGCCCTTGAAACATGCATTCTTGCTCTGATTGCGGCGATTTTTCGACGGCTTTTCCCGCTGTTCTTTTACCTGCTGTATGCCGCTTTGATCTTTATCTTGTTTTTGGGGCATGTGATTGATTTTCCTCTGGTCAGGCTCATGGACATGTCGTTTTGGTTTGCGCTGCATTTTGTCTTGCAAGAGAGCTACAAAAATTTTATAGAGCTTCTCTATGCCAGCAATATCTCTCTTTTTGTATGGGGCGCTACAGGGCTTTCAGCTCTAGGGGTTATTTTCAGCGGCGTATGGATTTTTCGATTGACTGAAAAGTGGACAGACCGCCATCCTATTTCCACGACATATCCTTTTTTAACTGCTATCATATGTACGATGACCTTGTTCATGTTGAATTGGGAAGCATCGGTCGGCCATTTAGTCAGCCCAACGCAGATTGAAATCTATCAAAAATCGCTTCCTTGGAAAACGACATTTACTCCCACGCAAAAAGAGCAGTTTTGTTTGGAATATACGTTGAAGCTACCCGAAGAAGAGCTAGATGCCCTCCGGTCATTAGATTCGCGAGCATTTTCTCTTGCTCGCCGTCCTGATATCTATCTCTTCATTGTAGAAAGTCTACGAGATGACTTCATCACTGAGGCCCATGCGCCTAACCTCCATACGTTTCAGAACAACAACGTCCATTTTCCTCTTGCTCTATCGAATGCCAATGCAACGCAGATTTCTTGGTTTTCGATTTTTTTCTCGAAATTTCCTTTGTATTGGGGAAAGATCAATCCTGAAAATTGGAAAGGGGGCAGCATTCCTCTCAAAATCCTCAAAAAAATGGGCTATAAAATCCACGCCTTTTCTTCTGCAAGATTGGGATATTATCAGATGGATCATCTAATCCTTGGGGAAGCCAAATACCTTGCCGACACGCTGTTCATACCCGATGAGGGGGAATTTGAAGAGCCCTATCAAAGGGACCAGGTTGCAGTCGACAAGCTAATTGAAAAGATGAAGGACCCCGATGCCTCTTCAGGAAGAGTCTTCCTTGTATTTTTAGATGCAACCCATCTCGACTATAGCTGGCCAAAAGAGTCATTTAGCCACTTTCATCCTTTTAATAAGAAGATCAACTATTTTAAAGCTGCCCTTAGCAACCAGGGCTTGGATGGGATCAAGAACCGCTACCGCAACTCGCTCTATTTTGTCGATTCGTTGATGGGAAGGTTTTTTGAAGGCTTGAGTGAATATCCTGGAGGTAAAGAGGCTGTTGTCGTTATCACAGGAGACCATGGTGAAGAATTTTATGAGCACGGCCATTTGTTCCATGCATCAAGCTTGACCCGTGAGCAAACGCATGTTCCCCTCTATTACCGCTTCGGCAGTAATGACTATAAACGAAAAAAAGCGCCTTGCGAATTAACCTCGCATATGGACATTTTTCCAACAGTCTTACACTACATTCTAGGAGAAGATCTTTTTGGGCAGGTTCTACAAGGCCAGTCGATTTTTAAGGAAGAGAGATGGCCTTATGTCGTTGCCGCCCGCTTTAATGCAAGCCGCGCCCCCTATGAATTCTTTATCCATAATGGAAAGCACAAAATGATGGCACGCTTCAATAATGAGACGGACATTTTCAATTCCAAAGCTTTGCGAATCCTATCAGTGAAAAATCTTTATGAAGAAAATATTGCTTATGATTTAACTTCTTTAAAAGAGCAATTTGGTGAAGCGATTGATCATCTCTGCGATCCATAGAAAGTCTATCCCAACAAAAAACTTTACAGGTTCGTGACATGGCAAGAACATCTCAAACTTTCACTTTGCTTTTATTCTTAATCATCTCTCCGTTATTTGGATTTGCCCAAGAACAGAGCGATGCGTTCAAGCCCCCGGCAGCTAAGGTAAAATGGAAAAGCCGTATGAGGGTCCGAAGCCTTGAGAACTTCGATGATTTCCTTAATTGGACTATACCCCTGCATATGCGCACTTATGCGTTAGTAACCCCCACACAATTGCTTGAGTTTAGGCTCGCGCTGTCCCAAAGCAAAGAGTTCATAGATTGGTATGGGTATTTTTCTTTCTATGACCCTTTAGTTGGTAAAGTATCCAATGAAAAAGGAGGGATGCAGGTAGCAACAAACCTATTGGCAAAGATCTCCCGGGATATTACCGATAAAGACGCCCTTGCTTTTGCTACCAATGAAGCTCTTGCCAAGGTCATGGCATATCGGGATTTGAAAGTAGATGATAAGATCATGATTCCTAATGCTCAGAAAGGAGAGAGGCTTGTCGTCTATCGAGTTGATCGCGTATTTGATCTGTGGCATGGCATGCCGGCTTTCGGTCTTGTTAGCGATAGAGGCGCAGTCCCTATTTTGCTATTTCGGGGAACAGATTTTTCACTAGACTCGGAACGGGGGTGGGCTTCTCTTATGAGCGACGTCGATCTAGCAGGACCTGGGCTGACTGCTTTTAACAGGTCTCGCGAAAAAATCCGATCCTGGCTCATCAAAGTAGGGCAGAAAGGACCAAAAGCTAAAGTTTTGGGCTTTAGTTTAGGTGGAACGCTTGCTGCTTATACGTATCTATATGAACAAGATTGGATAAATTCAGAAGGATGCGTTGCATTTAACCCTCCAGGGTTTTCCGACCAGGCCTTGGAGAAATGGAACGGTTTATCGGAAGAAGCAAAAAATGCTTTTCGCGTCTATGTCAACCATGGTGATGCCGTTTCAAAGATCGGCAAACTATTTGGCGATGCTTATGAAATATCTCTAGGAATCTTCCTCAAACCGTTAAAAGCTCATACTTTTTTACTTATTGCTGAACAACAATTTTCTTTAGTAAAAATTGACGTTGAAGAAGAGAACAGGGGAAGAAGGCCCTGAACCAGAATAACGAATATTTCTTGCTTATTGCACAGAAAAAAGGTACAAGTTCTTCCATAATATGGACAACTATTTTTTGGGGATATTATGAAAATGAGCATAATTGCATTGACTATCGGAACACTGTTCATGACTGGGTGCGAAAGCAAAGCAGGAACGGGCTCTCTTGTTGGTGGAGCTGCTGGCGTTGGCGTTGGGGCGCTAATCAGTCCAACACCTCAAGGAGCTCTGATCGGAGGCGCTGTCGGCGCTGCAACAGGTGCAATTATTGGAGCGTCATTGGATAGCCAGGACCGAGAGGTCATGCAGAAGAACTCTCCTGACACAGTCGAACGAATCGATCATGGACACCAACTCACTATTGATGATATTAAAAAAATGTCAGAGAACGGCCTTAGCGATAATGTGATCATCGGACAGATCCAAGCAACCAACAGTGTTTATTACTTATCCACAAACGAAGTCATCGACCTCAAAAATGCCGGCGTTTCACAACGGGTCATCGATTACATGGTCCAAACTGGGAATCGTTAAAAATCTATCCGCAGAAAATTTTAATGGGATAGATTCTTAACTAGCTACAACCAGACGAAGCCATGACCACAACGCAAACTTTTCAAAAAAACCAACAACAGACCCAATTTCAATTCAACACGGCCCTTTTCCAAGAACAAATGGAAAAAGACGCAACTAAAGCAATTGAGGAATTCAAAGAGATCACCAGCCAATACTCTATTTTTCACATCTCTTTTTTTACAATTGCTTGTCTTGAACTCTTAGCCTTTGCCTTATTTTTTTCCTTTTTAACTAAATCCACAATCCTCGCATTTTCCCTTGCTGGCATCTTTTTGACCGGTTTTGCCTACTTTGTCCTTTTATTCTACCTTCAGGCAAAAAAACCAGAACAACTTCTAGCTGTCCGCCATATTTTTTTGGAGAAGTGCAAGAAAGCCCTCCCTTTTAAAAAAGGGTCGGCTGAATTTCATTTTTCACTTAGCGCAGCTCTTTATCATTTGCTCAATCAACTGCATCGCCAAGAGTACACCTACTACTCCCTTCCTTCGACATTTAAAACTCTTGCACCCCTAATTCAAAAGTTCAGCGTCTGGTGCCATTGGAAGGACCTACACCAGATGAACGAATTTTTACTTCTTATGATGATCAAAGAACACGTTGAGCTTGTTAAAATTGCGCCAACAGACCTTGAAACTCACTCAGGGCTTGCCAATAGCTATAGGCTTTTAGCCAAACATTACCAAGATCCGCGGATTGTGAATCCTCAAGCAGAACATTTATGGATCTCGCCCGAGTACCAAAGCTCTGAAATGATAAAAAAATTTGAGAAAACTTCTTGGAGAGCCATTGAAGAGTATAAGATTCTCGATTATTACGCACCTAATGAGCCATGGGTTCATGCTCAACTCGCTGCCATCTTTCATGACCTCAACTTGGCCCAAGAAGAGATCAGAGAGTATGAGGCAATTTTAAGGTCATCGCCCCAAGATCGGGACATTCTATTTCGCCTAGGCGTCCTGTACTTCGAACAAGGGCTAAACGCCCAAGGCCTGCGTCTCTATGAACAGCTGAAAAAAACGCATGATATCAAAGCAGAAGAGCTCCTTTCTTTCTACGATGCCTACGTTATCGAAACTAACGAGTACGTTTAACTACTACAGATCCCGTATTAGTCGCCCCTGATTTAGTCGATTTTCTTCTATGAAATTCTAGTGAAAAAC
>CAZOKX010000056.1:0-9198 GCA_964580785.1 uncultured bacterium | reverse complement strand
GTATCAATACACCGTCTTTTGCAAAAATTTATTTTTTTGGTGAGGGATCACGGTTGTATAATCTTACGATCAGCCCATGCTGACGCTTGTGGAACGTAAGATTTAAGGGCAAAGGCTCTAATGGGCAAGAGGTTCTTCCAAGTCGTAGACAGGGTGGATATCAAAGCCTGCATGGCGTACGGCAAAGATCACTTGCGCAATAGGCTCCCACTGGGCAGATTTGTCAATATGGAGCAGTACCTTCGTCTTAGACGTGTCTTTAGGGATTAGGCCAAGAGTTTGCTGCTTTTGTAGCTCTTGTTGGATCCCTGCGATTGTTGGGATCAGGTATTCCGCAAACTCGGTGATCCATTTGTATTCCCCTTTTTCATTAACGCTTAAATTAATGATGTAACTGTCATTTTGTCCTATGGAGGAAGCCTCTTCCGTTGCAGGGTGGATTTTGACAAGTTTAATTTCGTTGTCATAAAGGGCTGCGCGCGTTACTGCAAGGGTTGCAAAGACAGCAACGACCAAAAACAAAAAATCAACCATAGGAGCTAGATTTAAGCTCCCATAACTTTTGATTTCTTCTTCAGGGATAATGTTCATAGGCTCGATTATCCTTTATATTCGTCTGACCGGTCATCTATCAAAGTTGCCAAAGATTGTGCTTCATTTTCAACGGTTGCCAGGACCTTAACAAGGCGGTATTTTGCAATCGAATGAAGGATCAGGGCTAAGATCGCAACGATCAGGCCAGCAACAGTTGTTCCAACGGAAACGCCAAGGCCGTCAAAAAGCGTTGAGATGCTCTCAATCGATCGATTGATATCATAAAATGCATAGAACATTCCGAGAACGGTTCCAAGCAGGCCAAGCATGGGAGCGATGATGGCAATGTCGTTCAAGAGGCCGATCCGTTGCCAGAAGTGGATGGAAGCGCGTTTGCCTTCAGACTTCATGGCTTCAATCATGATCGGAAGACCATGCCTTCGGGAATTGATGCCGCTTGCAATCATTTTGCTGATGAGATTTTCATGATGTTGGCATAGTGAAAGGGCATTATCAAAATGGTTGCTGTTAAGACTGTTTTTGACATTCTTGAGAAACGTTGGAGACGTTGTGACAGATTTGCGCAGAGAAAGGATGTTGTAAAGCCAGACGCAAAGCGCAAAGACTGACATGGCGCCTAGGATTGTGTAAATAATCGGCGAGCCAGAAAACGCCTGCTGAATGTTGACTTCAATCATTTCATTTTTTTTCGCCATGCTAGAGGCATCAACATTGAGTAATGGAGAACCTTCTTGAGTTTTGGGGGCTTTCTCTAGGAAGGCAACCTCTTCATCTTTCGAAGAAAAGGCCTCAGAGGAGGATGTGTCAGAGGTTAGGGGGATGGTTGGGGCATTGGTCTGAAGGAGTTCTTTTTTAGCAAGGGGAGGGGTTTCTTGTTCGAGCGGTTGGACAAGCGCAAAATCGGGATTTGCTTCTACTGTATCGACCGGGACTAAAGGGGCAACGAGTTCTTGGACATCGAAGATCAAATTTTCAGAAAGCGGTTCTGTTGGAGTTTCTAAGACCATCGATTCTACTTCCATCTGATCGAACACAGCTTGCCGTTCTGCAATTGCTTGGAGGGCAACCGACTCTTTTTTATCGATATCTCTAAAGGATTCGGCATCTCGTTTAAGCTCTTCTTCAAGGGCTAAGATCTCATCTTCAAATTCATCTATTTCTTCATCAAAAAGAGAGAGATCTTCATCAATAAATGAAGAAGAAAGGGGGCAGGCTTCATCAGAAAATGAGGAAAACGATGGGGATTCATGGGTTTGAATCGGCTCAGTATGAGCTGAGAGCATAGAAAAGAGGGAAGCGCCCGCTATCAAAATATAAAAGGATTTCATATTCGCTTTGACTCCACATTTGGCGTTATGACAAATAAAAATTTACCTTAATCTTGCCTTCAGCTTATCAATTTGGATGAGTATTGATCAATTGATATCTTGTCACTTGCAATAACCGGATCGGATATGAGAGAATGCTTCCTCTATGAAACCTAAACAACTCAAAGCTCCATTTCAGTGGGATGATCGAAGACCGCATCTTGGCGATCGGGTCCTTTTTGTTCCTCATCATTATACCAAGCATGCCCATTTCGCCCTTCCTGAATTTAATGTCCCGGAACTGTTTGGACGAGATGCGCCAATTTATATCGAGTACTGCAGCGGAAATGGGGATTGGGTTGTGGAAAAAGCTATCCAGTTCCCTCAATACAATTGGGTTGCGGTCGAAAAACGTTTTGATCGGGTCCGTAAAATTTGGTCGAAACTAAAAAATCAACACGTTTCCAATTTATTGGTCGTTAGTGGAGAGGCTCTTTCTTTTACAGAACATTATTTAAAAGGGGATTGTGTGGCTGGCTGCTTTATTAACTTTCCAGATCCCTGGCCAAAAGGTAAGCATGCCAAACACCGATTATTTAAGCCTTCGTTCATCCAGCAGCTGAGACGCGTCCTTTCAAATGGCGCTAAGCTTACTATTGCAACAGATGACGAGGCCTGGTCAGACCAGATTTGCAAAGCTTTTTTTAAAGAGAAGGGGTTTCAGTCGGCATTTCCCCACCCTTATTTTGTGACCAATTGGCCCAACTATGGCTTTTCCTATTTCGGCCATCTTTGGCATGAAAAGGGAAAAACGATCCATTACCTACAATTTATTAGCGGAGGAAATAGCTCGTGAATGCTCCTCTAGATGTTGCTATTGACCATCTGCATTGCTACCGGACTGCAAAACCCTTTTTTCCTCTAATCCAAGACGGGGGTTATCCGATATCTAATTGGGCGGATGCTGTTGTTGTTTGTCTGAAGGCGCGTGCGCGAGATGACTTGGACTGGTCTTGCGCAATTGAAACCGCTCAACAGATCTTCAGCGCAGGAAAATGGGTTCTTTGGGAACTCGACTTCGGGTTTGGCGAAGGAGATATCGACTTAAGTGATCAAACAACGTTCTATTCTTGCGCTGTTGCCATTGAGGAGTTTCTTAATAGAGTCTGGAAGGAATTTTCTCCAGGGACATTCGGATTAATCGTGTATCGGGGTAATGGAGACTTCTCCAAGAGGATTTCCAATGTTGGAGAGAGATTTTTAGAGGGCAAGGGCGTTGAAGATTTCCCTTTTCAGCAAGAGCTTTATGCGGCAGAGTTATTTGCACAATATTTACATCGGCTGGTCTCATTTTTGCCAGAAGGACTTGCGCCGATCGCAATGATCAATGTTTCCGACTCTTCCTCATTGGCCCAGGCTGCTTTGATCTATTCACGTCGTCGCTTTGAGCACGTCCATCTTGCTGTGTCTGGCACACCGCTTCCGATCCCAGGATTATGTTGGCGTGTCGGCGGGTCTTTTGCGGGGTGGATCGGTTCTGTGAATCCGATGACAGAGCTGGCTTCTGCGCCAAATCGGGCCGTTTGTATACCCCAAGACCGCAATTGCGACGCGCTGTTTCTTGACAAGTTGGAGAATTTGCTTCAATATTTGCTGAGATCTGGAAAACCGTTTAGGTTGGTTTGCGAAGAGCGTCTGAGTGAAGAATGGGATGTTTTGGACCAGTTGATCCTGTTTCCTGATCAGACCAGCGTTCAAGGCGAGCGAATGTTACAAGGCTTTATTGCTGCCGGGGGTGTTATGATTGACGCTAACACGCTTTCTAAGTCTTGAATAAAATTGAATCTAACTAAAGCAGACAGGGCAATAAAAACCAATCGGAGCAGAGGGATTTGAACCCCCGACCCACTGCTCCCAAAGCAGTTGCGCTAGCCAAACTGCGCTATGCTCCGATTAGCGAGACGCCATTCTAATCAAAAAACCTTATTTTTAACAAGACCTTATCTAGATTTTCTCCAATTTTTTGACTGACTTGCTGTTGCTTAACATTTAAACAATTGGAAAAAGTCGAGGTTTCATAAATTTTTCAAAATATTTTTAATTAATTAAAAAAGACATGGGGATGCATTCTTGCAATTGTTTCAGGGTAAATTCGAAATCTCTCTGGAAAGAAAGAGGAGGAACGTAGAGAATGTCAATGCATCGAAAGATTAAGAAATTAGGTGAGATATGGAACGCTCTTTGGTGGATTGGTTAAACCTCATTGATGAATGGATGTGGGGGCATTTCCTTGTAATTTTACTTGTCGGCATCGGACTATTTTTTACCCTAAGGTTTCGCGGAATGCAGTTTCGCTACTTGGTGTACTCTTTAAAGCTGGCATTTACGCGACAGGATGAAGAAGCGCAGGGGGATATCAGCCAATTTCAAGCTTTGATGACAGCGCTTGCTGCAACGATCGGAATCGGAAGTATTGCTGGTGTTGCTACTGCAATCGTTGCCGGTGGTTTTGGGGCTGTGTTCTGGATGTGGATTATCGCTCTTATTGGGATGGTTACCAAGTTCATTGAAGCAGTCCTGGCTGTCAAGTACCGAGTCGTCGATGAAAAAGGGCAGATGAGCGGTGGGCCGATGTACTATATTGCCAACGGATTGGGATGGAAATGGCTTGGAGCTCTTTTCGCAATCTTTTGTGCGCTTTCTGCTTTTGCAGGAGGAAACCTCACTCAGGCTAATTCGATTGCCGCAGCTGTTTCTGCTGTCACCCCTTTTTCTCCTGTATGGATCGGCTTGATTCTAAGCCTTGTGACAGGCGTTGTGCTACTTGGTGGGATCAAAAGTATCGGTAAGATCAGTAGCTACCTCGTTCCAATTATGGCATTGACTTATGTTGCAGGAGGTTTGCTCATCATCGTTCTGAAGATCGATCAAGTTCCTGCTGGGTTAGCCGCTATTGTTACAACAGCCTTTACTGGACAAGCCGCTTTTGGCGGATTTCTCGGTGCTACGGTCATGGCCGCTGTCCAAATGGGTGTTGCCCGAGGCGTCTCTTCGAATGAGGCGGGCTTAGGAAGCGCACCAATTGCGGCTGCTGCAGCAAAGACGGATGTGCCAGGGCGGCAAGCTTTGATCTCAATGAGCGGTGTCTTTTTATCCAGCCTGGTTGTCTGCTCGATCACAGCTCTTGTCATCTCCGTCACAGGAGTGCTTGGCAAAGTAGGAACTGACGGCAAAGTTCTTAACGGTGCGTTGCTTGTTATGGAGGCTTTCCGTTCTGTCATTCCAGGCGGAGATGTCCTTGTTACGATCTGCTTGATCTTATTCGGCTATACAACGATCATTGGCTGGGCGTATTATGGAGAACGTTGCGTCGAGTTTTTGGCGGGTGAAAAAGTCCTTTTCGGATACCGGGTTGCCTTTTGCATTTTTGCTTTCTTAGGAGCCGTAATAAGCTTTGAACTGGTATGGCCAATTGCCGATATCATGAACGGCTTAATGGCGATTCCAAACCTTATTGGGATCATCGGCCTTACGGGCATCATCACGACCGAGTCAAGGGCGTTTTTTGATCTTCTTGATAGAGAAAAGATCGCAAAACTAAAAAATGCCTAGTCTTTAGTCGCTAAAGGTTTCTGTTTTTAAGCTCCTAGGTCATTGAGCTTTTTCATCGCCTCGGCCAGCTCTTTTTCAGATTGCGTAAGGCTTGTTTTCAGTTTTTCGACAAGCTGAGAGGGGGCTTTGGCGATGAAGTCAGCGTTTGCAAGTTGTTGCCGCATTCCATTTTGCTGGCCGATTATTTTATCTCGTTCCTTATGCAAGCGGAGCTTCTCTTTCTCTCTAAGCTCATCAGGTAAAGGCACGACAAGCTTTAAGCTGCCAACAAGGGCGCTTGCGCTGAGCGGATGTTTCTGTTCTATTTCTGAGATATTGACTGCATTCACGCGGACAAGGGCCTTGATGATCACCAGGTTTTTTTCGACGATATGTCGGTCTGGATTGATCTTGGATGTATGGATGAACAAATCGGTGGTAACGTTGGGAGGAAGCTGCATCTCGGCGCGAATGTTTCGGATCGCATAGACAATTTTATCAAGAAACAAAAAGGTCTTTTCAATTTCAGAATCGATGTCTTGCGGGCGGATCACCTGCGGGTAATCTGAAACAATACAAGCAGGGGCAGACAAAGCTCTCAATGTTTCTGTTGAATAAGGGTCGATGTTTGAAGGAATCTTGCGAGAGGAGAGCTTGGTCTTAAGCATTTGGAAGAGCTCTTCTGTGATGAAGGGGGCCATCGGATGCATCAGTCGAATTGCATTGGACAGGACAATGCTTAAAATCTTCTGCTTGGTCGCTTTTTGATCGGGTGTCCCAGCCTTGCCAAAAAGTACCGGTTTGACCAGTTCTACATAGTAGGCGCAGAACTCCTTCCAGAAGAAGTCGTAAGCAGTCATGGCTGCGCGGTCAAAGGCGTAGTCAGCAAGGTGCTTATTGACATCTTGGACTGTTCTATTAAGAAGGGAGATGATCCATTTGTCTTCTAGGGCAACATTATTAAGATCGATCCCTGTTGCAAATTGTTCTCTATTGAGCGACTCGATGTTCATGAAGACAAAACGGGCTCCGTTCCATACCTTATTCGTAAAGTTTTTAAACTCTTCAAAGCGGCGCCTGTCGAGATCGATTTGGCGAGCGTGGGTTGCGCTTGCGCAAAGGGCCATCCGCATCGCATCGGTGCCATACGTATCGATAATTTCAAGAGGGTCGATGATGTTTCCTTTTGATTTTGACATTTTTTCCCATTTGGAATGGACGTCAAGTGGAGTGGGTTGGCCGAGGTCGAATGCTAGACGTTCTTTAGAGGAGACATAGGTTATCGAACTATCTTTATTTTGCCGCCAGTAGGATTTTCCGTAGATGAGCCCGTGTAAGAAGGTTTCAGGAAATGGTGGGGTTTCCATCATATATTCACCCATTAGGATCATCCGGGCAACCCAGAAGAACAAGATGTCGTGGCCGGTGATGAGCGTCGAATTAGGATAAAACTTTTTCAGATCGGGGGTCTGATCGGGCCAGCCTAAGATGCTAAATGGCCAAAGGGCTGATGAGAACCAGGTATCGAGGACGTCTTCATCTTGTTTCCAGCTATCAGGATTGCTACGCACCTCGGGAGGAAGACCTTCGCCGTCATAACAGACCATTACTTTAGGGTCGTCTTTCCGGTACCAGATGGGGATCCGATGCCCCCACCAAAGCTGGCGCGAGATGCACCAATCACGCAAGTTATTGATCCAGTGGAAGTAGGTGCTTTCCCAGTTAGAGGGGATCAAACGCACTTTTTTTTCTTCGACCAAAGTGCGTAAGAGGTCTTTAAATCCGCTCATCCGGATAAACCATTGCTTCGAAAGGTAGGGCTCAATGACAGCTTTGGAGCGGTAGGAAATGCCGACGCGGTTTTTGTGTGGCTCAACCTTTTCAACGAGCTTAAGCGCTTTCATCTCTTCGATGACAGCTTCGCGGGCTTGGGCCATTGTCATTCCCGCAAATTTTCCCCCATTTTTGTTGATTTTCCCATCAGGCGTCATGATGTTGATCTGAGGAAGCTGGTGGGTAAGGCCTATTTCATAGTCGTTGGGATCGTGGGCTGGAGTGACTTTAACGACACCCGTTCCGAAGTCAGGATCGACATATCTGTCAGCAATGATGGGAATGGAGCGGTTCATAATCGGCAGGATGACGTTCTTCCCAACAAATTTTCTATAACGTTCGTCATGGGGCGAGACTGCTAAGGCGGTATCTCCAAGCATCGTCTCGGGACGGGTTGTGGCAATGACGACATACCCGCTTTTGTCTTCAAGAGGATAGCGGAAAAACCAGATCGATCCGTTTTTTTCTTCATATTCCACTTCGTCGTCTGCTAAAGCAGTTTGAGTAACCGGGTCCCAGTTAATGAGGTAGTCGCCTCGGTAGATCAAGTTTTTATCAAATAACTTTTTAAACGTCGCGCGGACTGCGCGATTCCGCTTATCGTCCATCGTAAAGGCCAAGCGGGACCAATCGCACGAGCACCCCAGGCGTTTGAGCTGGCTTAGGATTTGCAATTCGCTCTGCTCTTTCCAGGTCCAGACATGCTCCAAGAACTCTTCTCGCGAAAAGTCTTTGCGGCGCTTCTTCTGCGAAGCCATCAGTTGTCTTTCAACAACAGTTTGGGTGGCGATCCCTGCATGGTCGGTTCCCGGCACCCACAAGACTTCGAACCCAGACATCCGTTTCCACCTCACGAGGATATCCTGGAGCGTATCGACAAGGGCATGTCCCATGTGTAAAATACCGGTGACGTTAGGAGGGGGGATGGAGATGCAGTAGGCAGGTTTTGCAGATTGGCTATCGGCTTTAAAAAAACCTTTTTCTTCCCAAAATTGATACCATTTTTCTTCGATAAGTTTCGGGTCGTAGGCCTTGGGGAGCTGGTCACTTAAAGTTTGTTCTGACATAGGACCCTCCGATGGTTAAAGTGTCGATAGGATACCACGCTTAAACTGAATTGTCAAAAATCAAAAGGATCTAACAACAGACCCAGTTTAAAAAAAAGTTTTATTTCCTAGGTGGTAAGGTCGATTGGATGGATCTGTGAGTTAACTATTTACAATTTCTCCACAAAAATAGCCCGGAGCAGAAGACGCCGTCAATGGGGGGGCCTGCTGCAATCGCGTCGAATAGCTCTTCAGGTGTTTTTAATTGAGAATGAATCAACTCGAAATCCTCTAAGGTCGGGGGCTGGAGGTATTCGACATTTTTAGCATGAACAAAGAAAATCTGTTGATTGGCAACTGAAGGGTACGGATAAATTGATCCTAACAGAGAAAATTCTCCTCCGCCGTAACCCGTTTCTTCTAACAGTTCTCGGCGAGCTGCTTCCATAGGAGATTCGTCTGAATCGATTCGTCCACCAGGGCAGCTCAACAGCCAATGTCCCGTAGGATGTCGGTATTCTTGAGTAACCAGGAGCTTCCCATCTTTGGTTTCAGCAATGACTGCCGCAGCGTGGGCCTTGATGCTTAATACTGTATAAGGCCGTTTGGGCCCATCGGGCAGCTGGAGGGTATCAACCATTACATCAAAAAAACCGTGATGGACGATCTGGCTTTCTACAACTTTAGGAATAGGAATTTTGCGAAAGGTCATGGTGCAATCTTTTTTTGAGTATTGTTAAAATCCATTTTTGATAAGATCAACTGTTTTATGCAATGAAAAAAACGGGTACAGGTTAGTAGGGAAAATATCATAGTCCAATACTCTAGGATGCAAGCTTTGGAATGGCCCATTTTCGTAGGAGCTC
>CAZOKX010000055.1:0-9877 GCA_964580785.1 uncultured bacterium | reverse complement strand
GTATCAATACACCGTCTTTTGCAAAAATTTATTTTTTTGGTGAGGGATCACGGCTGAAGCGATTGACGTTACTTTTTTAGAGATTTGCAGATGATTAAAAATTTAAATTCAAACCACTATATCAGGAAATGGGAAAAGCGAACGCATCTTATTTTTCGAAACAGCTGAAAAAAGTTGGGCTAGAAAAAAAATGGTTTGGGATCATTGATAACACCGTGATCGCAAGTGGCGTAACAAAAGACCAACTTCAAAGAAATATTGCTGAGGTCGTTCCTGAAGATAAAGTTGATCGTGTCTACATATTTAAAACCTAAGAATAGGAATGACCCTTGGCTTGATGAGAGAATTTAATTTTTTAATGCCTCCGATCCCCATGGATACTTTATATGGATAGGAGAGCCTTCGCGAATTATATCAATTCGACATATGCCTCCTGATTTTCCGATTACCGCTGGCATTGACCCTACGCCGGAAAATTCACCATTTTCATTAGCTTTAAGCTGGAAATAAAGGACTTCATCACATGAGGTAGAAATACAATTTAAAGATTCATGAGGCTTAAAACCTCCGCCACTGAGTTGATATATAGAATATTTAAAGCTATCTACAGTGACACTCACCTTAGCTCCATCCCTTACCACAGCCTCAGCAACTACTATTTCTTCTTCATTTGTATTTCTAGCTCCTGCATCTACTCCTTGACTGAAAGCTATCTCGCTTAAAGCCTCAGCATATGTCTCTTTACATACGGGATGATCATCATCTGCACGAGTGTAATATTCCAACACACCATCAATAGATGAAATGTAACCGATCTTGTCGGAAGGAAGTTTTTTCCTATCTGGGCCATAAATAAATATTCTTATTTCTACATTTTTAGAAGTAAATGGATATTCATGAAGGTAATGTCTAACATCTTGGTTATTATTGATATCAGAAAGATATTCATTAATGGCACAAATTAGCAATTCCCTTGCCTGCTCTAAATTGACTTCCTGATAATAATTGAAACTCATAGCTAGCATTTCTATTTCATGCATCATTTGCCCACCAGTTCCGATTAAGATCAGATTTTTTTTCTCCTTTAATTTTTTTGCGGTCTCTTGAGTAATTTGATTAGCAATTTTTTCATCATCTGACAATTTATACGTCATAGAGTTACAGCCAAAATATAATGAAATTATCAATAAAACTAGTAAAAAATTTAAAAACCGCTTCATTGCACTCCTCCATATTTTTTTATATAGTCTTTAGTATGACGCTTGATTGTTTCTGCAAAAGTAGGGCTTAAAAAATCATGATCAAAAAAATTGGCGTCTAGATGAGGTTCTAATACGATTAACTCATCCCTGTGCCTCATTTTTCCAACAATATCAAAGTGAGTGACAAAATCATGCCTACTCATATAGTTATAGGATCGGAAACATAACTTTCTAGGTACAATCTCAGCAGGAGCAATCGCTAAAACAATAATCCGTTGTCGAACTTTCTTTGGAGAGGTTAAGAGTGCATTTTTGACGTGAGTAGCTCCATGGCTATGGCAATGCTGAAGAAATTTTGCTTCAGGTCCACTTATTGCAAAAAAATCATGCCATCGATCTTTTATTTTCTGAGTTGGAGGGGTCATAATTCCAATACGCCCTAGTCCAGAATCAATTAGATCTCCAATAATGCTGTTTGATGCATTGTATACCCCATAAACTATTGCCCCTCCTGCATACCCACTTAGGTATCTTGCTTTTGCCATTGACTCTTCTTTAGTATTTGCAATGCCGTTGATAAAGCCGATAGCGCCATTTGGCAAATTAAATAAGCCAACTTGAAAAGACTCTGAATGGGTAAGATTGTGATCATAACAATAAGCAGAAAGCCAATTGCCAGCTCTAACAGTTTGGCTATAACCAGTAAGATGATCTAGCCCTGCAATAACCTTAGGTTTTATCATTTGATATATTGGTGATGCAAATCGACCATCTGGATCAAAGTAATTAACTGGATCTCCATTAGCGTAAGCATATAGATCTAGGCACATTGGGTAAGACACCGGATCCTGGCTTAAAAATTGACCGCTTCTAGAATCATAGTATCTATCCCCCATCGAGATGAAACCTGTTGGGTCTTGGGCCTTACTATGCCAATTCAAAGACTGAGCATAGGAAATCAGATCTGAAGAAACAGAAGGATTTATCTCAAGAGGCCCATAGAAGGAAGGAAGCTTTTCGCTATAGAGGGTTCCTTGATGAGAAACAACTCCTGTGAGCTGCCTCAATGCATTGTGTATTAGGGTAACGGATGCTCCTGTTTCATCGCTGATCGCGTCGCAAGCATCCGGCCCATAAATTTTCCAGAAGGTTTTCCCTCCGATTTGTACCCCGATCTCTTGAAATTCTTCCTCAGGATCGTAGAGAGAGTTGGTGATTAAAGTTTGCTCTCCTGATTTTGTATAGCGAGTCTGGAGTCTTCTACCCAAAACATCATAAGAAGCCTCCCATGAATAAGAAGGGTCGGTCACTTTGGTCAATCTGCCCCATGGATCCCAAGACAATTGTTTTTGACCATAAGTAATCACCTCCCCCATTACATTGTAACCTGTTGAAAGAGACATCTTCTCAAACACCGAAACAAGAATTCTACCAAAGTCATCTAACCCATTTTGCGGCACATACCAACCGTGGGCAGCTGTTCGAACACCGGAGCCTGCAGAACCAAAGTCAAAGTCATATTTTTCAGATCCTGTCGATCTTAAATATCCCCGTTCATTGTAAGAGAAGCTTTGTTCTTTTTCAGGAGCTGTGTAGGTGTAGATTTTTCCTGAAGGATACCAATCAAGCTGTTCCTGATAGGAGCCTTCGGGTAGACGGGTCAGAATGGTCTCCGGTAGCCCAGATGCGTTATAATCGATCGTAGTAGAACTCAGCCTGCTATTTTTGCTCTTTAGGACTCCTCTGAGGTCATATGAGTAAGACACCCCTACATGTTGAGTTGAAACCTGCACGAGCTGGTTGTTTTGATAGGTGAAATCACGAACATGGTTTCCAATCTGCAAAGAACGACTATTAGCCGTCCATTTCTGCTTTGTCTGTTGGATCAGATTGGAATTCAAATAGACTGACTCAAGAGCCAGATTACCATCTGCATCATAAGATCGCTCTACGAATGAAGTTTCGCTTTTCGATCCATATACCCAGCTAGATAACCATGAAGAGGCTATGCCTGTAGTCTGATTAAGCGTTTTAAGGAGCCCTCTTAAGTCATAGGTGTAAGTACGTTTTCCTCCTTCAACGATATCTTGAAAGACTCTTCCATATGGATCGTAAAGATACGTATGAATCCTTTGCAGAGGGTCTGTAGCTGTTTTGAGATAACCGGCTTCATAAGAGAAGGTCCAGCGTTCAGAGGAACCTCTTGAAGAGATAAGCTCCTCTGATTTCTTTCTATGCATTGAATCATACGAAGCTTTCCAGACATTGCCGTTAGGTAGGTGGTATTCGGCTAAGTTAGAGTCTGAATCATAGACAAATTCAAGAACAGTTCCGTCGGGCAAATGTTTTTGGGTCAAGCGGCCTAATCCATCGAATTCTTGGCGAGTGACTCTTCCATCTCCGTCGATTGAAACAATGCAGTTTCCACAAGCGTCGTATTCGTTCTTAGCCGTGATTTCGCCTTTTTCAATCTTGATTGGCAATCCGAGAGCATTTTTCCAAGTGACCGTTCTTTCATCTCCTTCAATGACTTCCTCTTTGTCATGCTCAAGATCAACATGGAATTCTGAAACAGCAATAAGAATCCCTCTGGAGTCGCTGTTCTCTGATTTAATAGCTCTTGCTCCAGCATATTGAGTGGTGGTTGTTTCACCACTAGGAAGAGAGCAGACAATAAGGTTATCCTGATAGGACCAACTAGTGGACTTGCCACTAGGACTTATTTCAGTTTTAAGGCGGTTAAGGCCATCGTAGGTTTTTTCTAAAGTATAGCCCGCTGCATCAGTAAACTTGATGAGATTGCCCCTTGGATCAAATTCGCTGATTTCAGAAATTTTTGTCGTCAGATGAGTTCTTATCACTCGATGATTAGCATCGTCGTATTTTATTTCCCAGGCGATCCCTTTGTTCGTTTCTAGGACCGGACGTCCTAAAACATCATAAACTGTCGTGTTCTTCGTTCCATCTGGATAAATCTCCTCTTTGAGAAGGCCATTGGTGGTGTAATGACGTGTTGTTTGACCTCCAGATGGCGATGTGAGAGTTTCAAGGAGCCCCCCTGCTTCATAAGAAAAAAGAGCAGTGTGTCCCTCTTTAGTTTCCGATTTCAATCGACCAAGAAGATCGTAGCCTCTATAAGTGACATATCCTCTAGGATCTGTTTCTTCGATGAGATATCCACAAGAATTGTATTCATAAAGGGTGTAGGCAATTGAACGACTTGGGAAAAGCGACTGTCTTTTGGCTTTAATGAGCCCTGAAGCGTGATAATCAAAATAGACGATATTCTCAGAATTCTCTGTCTGCTTCCATGTAGGAGCTCTATTCAGGTCGTATCCGATATATGATGCAGCAATCAGCTCCCCCGAAGGTGAAAACACCTTTGATTCGGTTTGATTCCCCATAAGATCGTAGTCATTTTCTTGGGTTCCGTCGATGGCTTTGATTTCTATGCATTGACCCTGATGATTATAGGCATAAGAGGTAACAACATCTGGATCGTCCGTTCCCGTCATTTGGATTTTTTCTTTTGGGAACCCTCGATCGTTATAATGCCAGACAGTGATCGACCCAGAACGGTCTTCTTTTTCCAGTTGTCCCAAGGAGTTGTAATCGAAATCAACGTAGGAGGTCAGGGTGTTTTCGCTGTATTTCTTAATTCTTTTTGGCAAACAAGGAAAGGTAGTGTCATAGATAATGAGCGTTTTTTGCCCATAGACTTCTTCTTTAATGCAGAGATTTCTCTCATTGTAGGCAAGTTTCTTGGCAACCTTTGATTCCCCGCTTCCTGTAAGATCCTCACCTTCAATCGTGACGAATTCAGGATTCCCACGATCGTCGTAAAAGTAAGAGGTTATGAGGCCTCGTTTATCCGTTATGGACTTTAGGCTTCGGGTAGCTCCGCCCTTTTGACTCCATTCCACAACTTGCTCAGTTTTTGGATCAAACCACGACTCTTTGTCTATAAACCAAGCTTGAAGAGTGATAAAACCAAGAGGATCGGTGATTTTGTAGATCTGTTTATCACGGATTTGATATGTGGTTTTATTTCCTTCGGCATCTGTGACAATCGTTTTTCCATCGGCATATTCAAATGTAGCTGTCGTGATCATTTGTTGGTTATAACCCATGGGAGATCTTTGCTCTTTGACTTGTCCCTTATCGGTATAGATGTTTTCTAGGACTTTCCCATGAGGCTTTGTTTCTCGAATAATCCGATGGTTCCGATCGTATGTGTAGCTAATCTCAGCCGTATTGGGGAGCGTAACTTTAACAAGATCTCCTTGAGAATCATAATCGTAAGAAATACGCCGGCCGTCTTTTGCATAGATTTCAGAGATATTGCCTTCATGATTGTAGTGGAAACCACAGAAATCCCCATTGGAACTTTCGATACGGGACAAACGATCATCTTTATACGAGAAAGAAAGGGTATTCCCTCTAGCATCTGCCCATTGTTGAAGAAGTCCCTCTTTGTAGGATCGTTTTGATCCATCCGCTCCATATAAGACATCATTTTCGATGTAGGAATGGAAAGGGCCAAGAGAGCTGCCTATCCCCTGCTGATTAAAATTAGCGAGCTCTGGATTTTCTTCGGGAAAGACTTCCCATCGATCGGTCTGCCGATTGTAGCTGTAAACGATCACCGTTCCGTCTAGTTCAGCAGCAAAGCGTTTACCGTCTTGGTCTACAAGAAACGGATTTAAGCTGAGCTTCCATCCGCAACCGAGATCTCCAATGAGTGGGTTTTGGCTGTTGTAGTTACGGCGAATAGTTAAAGGGAAAGGGCCTGGAAGAACCAGATCGATTTCATCGATATAGAACGCTCCTGACACAATATCAATGGGGTCTGCTACAAAATTCCAGCTGTCTCTAAAACCTGCTCTTACATCAGAAATCCAATCTCTCTTCCCTGGTATAGATTTTTCAATGGTTGGAACAGGATGAGCTGGAAGGTTCGAGAAATTAGTCTGCGCAAGAACTTGGAGTGCATAGCCATTCGTATAGCTACTAGATGTAGGGACAAGATCCCAATTTCTAATCGCCCAAGGAGAGAGATAGTAGTTGGGAAGTGGGGTCCCCAGCCCTCCATTGGTTACGATGTCGTTAATGGAAATCAGGGCATACCATGCATGAGGGCTTATAATGATAGTCCCCATTTCCTTACGCGTTCCATCTAAGCTAGAGACCAATCCAGGAGTCATATAAGCATAGGTCCAACTGCTCCATGTTTGATTCGGATCCATAAGAGTTTGCAGCATGTTCCATTGCCACGGCGATACGGTCTTTAAATCAGAAAGATTGAAGTCTTTTAAGTTAGAAAAATACTGGCTTTGAGCGGATTCGGGGTTTTTATTGGCAGCTTCAAAACTAGCTGGAGTAAGAATCAAAAACCCCTCCCCTTCCAATCCTTGCTTTTGTTGTTCAAGATGAGCTAACTGCAGTAGTTTCACCGTAGAAACAGCATAGTCGTCTTTAAAAATTTCCCGTAAAATCTGATGTTCATTCGAAGAACCATCGATCAGAGAAAGCGCTTCAAAACCAGTCCTGGCTGTATGCGGCTCCTGATGCCAGGCTGAAGGAGTTGATAACTCCGAAGGACCTGCATGAAAGCGAAACATATCGACTTGAGGAAGTACTAAGTCTTCCTCTCCTCTAAAAGGACCTTTGGACAGATCTGGAGAAAGCTTGGCTAGGCCAAAAGCAAATGGGGATGTAGGATTGACTTTATGCAAAGCAGCGAGAATATTGGTTGATCTACTGCATTTTTCGAAATATGAGGCTCCAACAAAGGCCAAAAGAGATAAAAGTTTCTTTTTCTCATCTTTTTGAACTTTAAATTGCTCAAAATATTGGGAGGTTACTTTTGGATTATCTCCACCGAAATGTGAGCACAGAGCTGCACTGGTCCCTTTCTCTATCCAGAACGTTTGTTTTTGGGCAAGACTCTGATTCCCAAGAAGAAATTCTACTTGAATAGAGACATCAATAACCCGATCTGAGGAATCTAGCTGAACTGCAGATAAATCTTTTCCCGCCAATTGAGCAAAAAGAGTCTGATTGTTCCCATTGGTAGCAAAACGAATAAAAGATGCTCCCGAATTGAAGAAAGGTACCGGAAATGTGCAAGAGATTAATTTTTTAGGATTTTGACGAGAATTTATATCTATTTTCATCCAAGCATATATTTGGGGAATCGCATCTAATGAGTTATAAATTTGAGGTTGACATTGGATAGTAGGATGTGGGAAATCTCCCCAACAGGAGTATTGTTTTTGAGCCCAAGTTCGATGAATGCCAACATCGCTTAAGTGTAACCCCTGTTTTCTTAAATTCTCTTCCACAAAACGGACAAAAAGTACCCCGGCCGTGTCGTCTCCGTCAGGTCCAATATGCTTTAAGATCTCTTGGTCACCTTTCAGGTACTGTAAGATCCATCGATCGGCGCTCGCATATTTTTCTGGTAAAAAGCTGTAAAGGTCATGTCCTTCATGGACTTGGATATCCTTCATCCAAGGAAAAAGAGAGAGCCATTCCTTACCGTCAAAAAATAAGACCCATGGATATTTAAGCAGAGCTTCCTGTTTGTCTTCCGGCAGTTTGGTTAAAAGCATTCGCTCTACAAAATCCTTAGGAAGTGAGCAAGAGTCCCCTAAAGCATAGACTGCTTTGAAACCAGCTTTGCGTAAAAGGTAAACGAGTAGCTGACATTGCTCCCAAGCGGAACCTTGTTTTTCAAGAAAGGTGGTACAAGGATTTCTATAAACACTTACTGGATGAATGATCCCATTTTCTTGATGGAGAAATGCATCAACGAGAGCAATTTCATTTTGGACAAAGCTAGCCAACGCTAGAGGGTCTTTCTTAAGCTCTTCAACGAGCTGATCCAATACAGGATACACAAGCGATTCTAACGAAGTGATGAGCGGTTGCTCTCCTTCTTTCAGCTTTACATCTATAGAGGGTAGCGAAGTAGAATTTATAGATTTATTGGGTTGAGCCGAAACTGGTTTTCTTAAGGTTTCGAGCTGCCATGGTGGAGGAGCTGAAAATTGACACGCATAGTGTACACATTCTTCTCCTAAAGAAATCGCAAATTGGTAACGCAAGTCCGTACTTTTTTGTGAAACAATCAAAGAAAATTTGTTGTGTGGATCAGCAGCAAAACTTAGACGCAGATCTAAACCGAAGTCTGGCTTCAGTTTTGTATCCGGAATGAAAATCATTCCATTCTTTAGATAGTCTTCCCAACTATCGGTATTTTTAAAAGGAAGAGCGATTTTTTCTGTATGGACTTCCTGTCCATTTTCAAGAACTTTGACGGTGAGCTCGGGCTCGGACGTGTGGCTTTGGATCAAAAATCGATAAAACTGATCTGTATAAAGAGAAAAATCCCCTTCCTTTTTCCCTGTTTGCCCATCTAGTGGAACTATTCTAGGAAGAGCCTCATTTTTAACCGTTTCAGGTAAATAAAGATCGGGATTTAAAAGGAAATCACTTTTGAAAAATAACTCTCTTCTCTCTTTTTCCCGAGCCTCGAATTCCTCTTTAGAAAAAACTGGTTTTACATCTGTTAATCGGTTGTCATCAGCTTCTTTCTCAAAAGCAGCAACGTATTCTTGTAATTGCGTTTGTTCTTGTTTGAGAGCAGCGGCTTCCTCGTTGGTATTGCCATCAAGTAATTGTTCTAATAAGAAAAGGGCGTGTTTTTGTAAGTCATAGCAGCTTCGCTTTAATCCTTTTTCTGTCAAAAGCCCGCAGTCTGATTTGATTTCTGCTATTTTTTCTTTGCGGGCTGCTCTATTATTCGCTGCGATAGATGGCCACTCAACTGCTTCGTTTTTGTATTTCCCAGCTAGTTCTTGATAATTTGCTGCCTGACGCCTTAAGGCTGCTTTGTCCTCTTCTTGAGGATAAGGATTGATAAGAGATAGAGCTTGATTTGCAAGAGAAGAAGCCTCTTCATAGAGTTTTGCTGTTTCATTGAGAACCAAAACAACCTCATCGACATTATTAAATCCTCTTTCACAACTTCTATCTTTATTTCCGGAGTCTGTTGCTTTTTCCAGGCTTATATTATAAAGAGCTGTAGCAGAAATATTCGCCTCAACCCTGCCGATGTCGATCTGCAGTTGATTAATCTCTGCATTTAACCCTTGTTTTTCTTTCTCGCATCGACTTTTTAAATCCACTCTCCACCGTTTTTTGCGATCATCTTTTTTCTTACTGGCAATATCATTTAGAGTGGTATTGCAGTGTCCCAAGGCCCTTTGGCAACATGCGAGTGATTCCTTAAGGAGCTGAAGTCCTTCTTGAGTATACGGCTTTTCCTGAAATTGCTGAATTAGTTCATTGTGTCGATTCCATTCGGGGAGAATTTTGTGAAAAATGTTCGCGCATTCTTCTTGGTTAAGGCCATACATTAAGGTGTGGAGAAAAAAGATAATAAGAAAAAAATGCTGCCATTTCATAATTGATTATTTCATATAAGAAAGAAAAAAGATCTTATCCAAAATCCCTTTTCCCTCAGAAGAGAAAACTTTCTTTGATACAATTTCCGTGCACCACTGGCTTGCAAAAAAGTGCGATAGATGAAGAAGGCTCCAAAACAATCGTTACCTAACCTGAATAATGGGTTTTTCAGATGAGCATCAGTGTGCTGTCCAACCCCTCTA
>CAZOKX010000054.1:0-9971 GCA_964580785.1 uncultured bacterium | reverse complement strand
AGGGGTTGGACAGCACACTGATGCTCATCTGAAAAACCCATTATTCAGGTTAATAGGGAATTTTAGCCTTACTACTGGCCAAGAAGAACGCATGTGGTCAAGCCTGGATAAAATAGCAACAATTTCTTCTGATACTGTCGTTTTTCCAGGACATGGGCCATCGACAACAATCAAAGAGGAACCTTGGCTCTTTGAAGCTAAGAAAAAAGGCGTCGTTCACGAATATAACTAGAGAGTATGCTCCATGGAGTTCGCCCTATCAATTTTTTTGTCTAATCTTACGACCGACGAGCGTTCGCGGGTTGATCGTAAGATTAGACAAAGTCGAGATCATATCCAAAATGCAAGCCAGCAAAGAAGAAGGCCCCAAATGAATGTAACAAAGCCCCAAACTTTCGTATTAGCGCCTTTGCCGATCATCATTTTGAGCATCATTTGTGGCACAAAAAGAGCCATAACACCGCGAATGATCAAGAGCCATCCTAGAAGAGTCACAAAAACAGGCAGTGCCATCATCCACATATTATATTGGCTGACGATCGCTAAACCCAGCAACAAATTGATCATTGCACAAGAATGAAAAAGCGCTGGCGTGTTTTTGACGGATGTCATGATTTTGGAAATGTTTTCATGATAAAACAACATCCATAGGCCATTAATGACCATTAAAGGGCCAAAAATACTGGCCAACCACATTGCGTTCTGCATCATCTCCTCCAAAAAGGTTGATTTAGTCTCTAAATTTCACCTTAAAGACTAAAGATTTTTTTTGTCAATTTACTTATTTTCTAAGAAATAGCGCTGGCTTGTAGAGGAAGCTATTGAAGGATAAATTCCAGTCTTGTTGGAAAGCCCTCCTTTTGATTATGATTTAGAGAAAAGTCTTGCAAGGGGAAGCTATGAAATTCAAGTTTTTGCCAATTCTATTCTGTTTAAGTATCTCAATGGTCTGTGCAGCGCCCGGACCCGTTGCTCCTGTTGCACAAAACTTAAAGCCAAGACAGCCGCACTGGCGCCCTAAAATCGTCGAACATCACCCAGAAGGGCAGCCTAAGCGCGTCCTTTTCTACGAGCAAATTACTGAAGCTGGTGAAGTGCCTGTCAAGCAGGTCCTTTTTCATCCCAACAATCAAGTCCACAATGAAACTGACTTGATCACGATTTCCGAATCCGATCCAGCTTTTACTGAATGGAAATCAACCATTGTTCCTCATGGAATGAATGTGACTTTTTTCCCTAACGGACAGGCTGAAAAAATTGCATTTTATGATAGGGGTCGATTGCACGGGGAAATGAAAATTTTCTTCGAAGATGGACAGCTTCATGGACAATGCGGTTTCAAAGACGGACAGCGGCATGGACAAATGGTCTCCTACTATCCGGACGCGACTAAAGCAGAAGAGATCTTTTATGAAGAGGGCAAGATCATCGGCGAGGTTGTCCGTTATTTTGAAAAAGGGAACAGAGCTGTACTTATTCCCTACGAAAACGGAGTTCCACATGGTAACGCACTCGAATGGTATGAGGGCGGGACATTAAAGGCGAGCCTCCGTTATCAAAATGGCATGCTCCATTCTGATGGAAAAAATCCAGCCCTCGTTGTGTATGGAGAAGATCGTTCGATCCAAGAAGTGCAAGATTACAACCAAGGCCAGCCGATTGGGACTCATCTCAAATACCACCCTAATGGAAAAGAGAGCTACAAGGTTCAGTACAAAAATGGGAAGAAACAAGGCAAGGAGCAATTTTTTGCGCTAGATGGAAAATTACTAGGGGAGGGGGAGTTTAAAGAAGGGGTGCCAATGGGTAAACATTGGAGGAATGCTCCCAATAACCAACTAGTTTATTTAGCAGAATATGATTCTAAGGGGGAACTTTCTAAACCAATTCTCGAGTTTTCTGAAAGCGGAATAAAAATTGCAGAATACTTCCTTCTTGCTGAACAGAGGCATGGCCACTTCCAGCTCTGGTACGAAGACGGGAAACCGTATATCGACTACAACTACGACCATGGGTTGTTCGAAGGAGAGCAAAAAGAATATTTTTCTAACGGGCAGCTCAAAGTCAAGGCCGAATACCTCCAGAATGTCAAAGATGGCCTTTTTGAAGAATGGTATGAAAACGGAACCCTTGGTATGCGTGCCGTTCTAATCAAGGGCGTCAAAGATGGCCTTTGCCAAGAATGGTATGAGAATGGAAAGCAAAAGCTCGAAGAATCGTATACGGATGGGCAATTGAATAAGGCCCGAAAGGAATGGTATGAAAACGGGATCCTCAAATACCAAGGGGATTTTATTGCGGGTAAGAAAGATGGGCTCCATCGAGAGTGGAATGATGCTAATGAGATGGTAATGGAGGTGCGTTACAGCCAAGACCTACCCACTGGCGTTGCCAAAGCCTGGTATGCAAAAAATAAAATTAAAGAGGTGATCCACTTTGAAAATGGGAAACGCCACGGCAAAGATGAAGAATACTATGAAAACGGGAAATTAAAGGCCGTTGCTAGTTATAAGGAAGGTCGTCTTGAGGGCGAGGTGAAGTCCTATTATGAGGATGGGAGCTTATGCGCAATAAAAGCCTTCCGTGATGGGGTCGCTATCGGAGAACAAAAGGAGTACTTTGCCAAAGAAACCCTTATTGCTGAGCCAGGAGAAAAAAAACAGTCGGTCCAAGTTGCTCGGCATTTTATCTACAATGACCAGGGGCAGCTGCACGGTGAGCAAAAGGCCTATTTTCCCAATGGGGCTATCCACACGGTGGTCGGATATAATCAGGGTGATCTGCATGGAATGAAAGCAATGTGGGATGAAAACGGCAACTTAATCGAAGAAGCCTGGTATGAGAATGGCAAATTGAACGGACGCTTTTTCGAACGGGCAAAAGATGGAAAAGAGATTATCTTTCATTACAAAAATAACCGTCGTGAGGGCATCCATGAAGTTTTTTATCCCTCACACGAATATTTTGGAAAAGTGAAAGCTCTTGAAGTTAACTTCATTGACGACTTAGCTGAGGGGCTGGCTGTGGAGTACCATGAGTCGGGCGCAAAAATCGCGACGACCCCTTATTTAAACGGTTTAAAAGAAGGTCTATCCCATATTTATAACCCGAAAGGGCAGCTCGTTATGGAAGTGGAATTCCATCATGATAAGCGCAATGGCCCGGCTGTCCAGTACTATCCAGATGGAAAGATCTACCGGGAGGCGCACTTTGTCAATGATCTTGTTGAAGGCGAAGAAAGGACTTATTTCGAAGATGGAGCGCTTGCCAAAGTTATTCCGTATAAAAATGGACAGATTGATGGGATCTATAAAGAATGGATCGCAAACGGAACGCTCGTTTTTGAAGGGGAATATAAAGAGGGAAAGCGCCAGGGAAGGTTTAATAAGTTTTATGAAGATGGCAAGCCTTCGGTCCTCCAGGTATTTGCTGACGATGAGCTGCACGGCGTTAAAAAGAGCTACGACAAAGACGGCAAGCTGACCGAATCGAAGTACGACAAAGGTAAGAAGCTCTCTTAAAATTGATTTCCATAAGAGCCTCTTAACAGGCAATCATCTTAGGGTTTTCTTAGCTGATGGAGAACCGATTGGCTGAACTGCCGAGTGTTTACTAAGCGTAAGTTTAAGTCATTGATCTGCTGACGCTTAAGTTGGTGCAAAGCTGCCTCCTCGGCAAAGATGATTGGACGATCCTTAAGTAGATCAAGGGATTCTAATAAGGACAAAATTTTCGGGATCAGAGATTTTTCAGCGGAGGGGGCATAAGGCGGGTCGATATAGACCAGATCAAATTTTCGACCGGCTTTGCTCAGTTTTTCAAGAGCAATAAAAACATCTACTCCGAAGAGATCGCATTGATTTTCCACATGAAAGTTTTTGATATTTTCATCGATGCAGCGAATAGCGTAGCGATCTTTATCGACAAATGTCGCATGCTTGGCCCCTCTGCTGATCGCCTCAAGGCCCATCGCGCCGGCTCCAGCAAATAAATCCAGAAACTCCGTATCAACAACTTCTTGCTGCAGAATATCGAACACCGCTTTTCGCAAAATAGCAAGAGAAGGGCGTGTTTGAGGACCTTTGGGAGCTTTAAGAAAGCGGTTGCGGAATGTGCCGCCAATGATGCGGAGACTCATTCAAAAGCAATCTCCGCGCGATTTGATTTCAAGATCTCTTTGGCATCTCTAAGGTAAATCGCTTTTCCTTCTTTCAAGAATTTGGAATAGCAGAGATTTGCTTTTTGTGCTTTCCACTGTTTTTCTAAACTGCGCGTTCCTTTTTCACCATCAATAAAGGAGACGTTTTTCTTGATAGCAATCCACTCTTCTCTGTGGCGGCCTTGAATGATAAGATCGAAATTACAGGGTTCATCGATATGACCATAGATCATGTAAGGTTGGCCGGCATAGAGTAAAGGAAGGTGGGTTGAAGCGGGATAGAATTCGATCTGTGCATCAGGGTACTGGGGAACAGCTGCAATCATCAGGTCTTTGGCAACAGGGTTTTTAAGATCAATAATCAATTTAGCAAGTTTTCTTGGGAATGAAGCGTGGGTATCTGAATAAAGGAGCTTGCCGCCACTGATCGAGCTCAGCAGGTCGAGCATCAAGAGATTATTTTTTTGCCCGACAGCTGCGGTATAGAGGGAAATTTTTCCACTGTTTTTCTCTAACCATTTTCTCAAAACATGCTGTTGTTTGGGCGTGTTGTATAGAGTATTTCCATCCGTTAGCAGGATGGCTGTATGGATTTGATCCGTTGATTCCATTTCAGGGAGGAGCTTTTCTAAGGATCCATAAATGTCAGACCCTGCGAACATCGTGCCAGCATCCTGTTTTTCTAAAAATTCTTCAGCAGCTTTAATGGCCTTAGCGGTAACGCGCAGAGGTGTCGAAGTGAATTTTGTTATGGACTTATCAACAACGTAGATATTGAACGCATCGCCACCCTGCATGCTGGCCAATGCTTTAATCACGGCACGCTTAAAAACGGCAAAGCGGTGTTTTTGAACAGAGTTTGAGCGGTCGATGATAAAATAGATGTTTTGTTTTAAGCTGTATTCGCTGAGGTCGAAGTTCGACTTAAGCGCTACCGAGAAAATATATCCATTGCCTTCTTCTTCAGGAAAGAATTTCAAATCGATATGGAAATCATCGTTCCATGACATTGCCGTGGCTATATTGGGAAGTTGGTAATCATCAAGCTCTAGAGGAGTTGAGGTAGGGGCCATTTTTAGATGGGTCTTTTGCAGTTCCGGCGCCTTTGTGGCGACGAAGTAAGATTGGGATGCGGAGGTCTTTTCTTCAAAAAGAGGTAGTGAATCTATGCCTGCTAGCATCGGGCTCGAATCTGTCTTTAAGGTAAACGGGTCGTTCATGGTCAATTCCACTTTAGGGAACCTGTCGATTAAGTTGACTCCGCCTGGATCGGTTTCTTGAGAGGCTTCGATCGATACGCTACTAATGGAGGTAAAGTCATGTTCGATGGCTGCATTTGTGTCAGGCCAGCTGTCTAAAATGGAAAGGGATGGGGTGTCTCCTTGGATCGGGTCATAATCGATTTGAAGTTGCGTTGCAAAGTTCCATGTATCTTCTTTAGGAATAAAAAGAGATGGGAGGACAGAATCTTCATAAAAGAACGGTCTCTGATCGGAAGAGAGCATTTCAATGGAAAAAGAGTCTTCCCAGTCCATACCTGATTCGAATTCGATCCCTTCGAGAGGGGGGCTTTCTGTATTGGGTGATAGGGCAATTCCTTTGGGTAGTTCTGCGAGATCAAGGGGTTGTTGAAAATGGGGGGATAGAACGAGGATTTGATGAAATGCTTCGTGAATAATTTTGCTTTTTTCAATTAACTCTGGGTTTTCCTCTTCATAATCGAGAATATTGGGAGTTGCAGCAGAGAGGCCGAACAAAGACTTCCAACTTGAATGGATCACGATTGGATGGGTATAAAAGTAAAGCAGAGCAAACAGATGCAGGAGAAATGAAACCGTTAAACATTTGATGAACAGGTTTTTTTGCCTGATGAAATCGAATATAAAAGTCATAGGGTTTTCAATTCCTTTATCCGTTTCGTAACGCGACTTTTAAGAAAGTCGTGGATAGGTTGGCTCATGAGATCATCATATATGATTTGCGCTTCTCTGAGAGACTCCTTAGATTCGGCCTCTTCCATTTTTAATCCACACAGGCGAAGTTCTTCAGCATTGAGAAACTTCATATATTGTTTGTAGGTTAAAAATTGTTCGGGAAATTGCTCTGATGCACAGAGGTAGTTCTGAACGGTTCGATCGCTAGTCGCAGAAAAGTTGGTGTGGATTTGGGAAATGAGTTGGAGTTGAAGATCGTTTTTCTCGTTTTCTGGGGCAAAGGCTGTCTTAAAATCAACATAAGTAAGGGCGGCTTCTAAGTGCCAAGGTTCGGTAACAAGCTTTTTTTGTAGCTCTAGGTCTTTAAGGCTATCATAAATGGATTGCAAGTGCTTGCTCTTTTCTTGTTTCTCCTTGAAGGAGAGCTGAGTGTACTCAAGTCTGGCTTTTTGCAGGCGGGCCGCTATTCCAAAGTAAGAATGTACGTGGGTTGCAGTTGCAATCAAAGAGTCGTAGGTTTTAGTCGCTTCATCAACATCGCCGATTTGCTCATAATTTTGGCCTAATTCAAAGAGTGCCAAACGTCGGTAATTCCAGTTAAAGTCAGGATAAGCCTCATACCTTCTCTTCAGAGCAGTGAGCAAGGCAATGGAGTCGGAGAAGCGCTGCGCAGCTGTGTACAGCTGGCTGAGCCTGATAGTTTCAGCTTCGATTTCAAGGTTTCCTGGGGAAGCCCCTAGATCAAAATCGTTTCCGTCGAAACCAAGCACATATTCAAGGGCTGCAATTGCCCGAACGAGGTAGAGGGATTGATTTTCTGGAGGGGAGTGCTGATAGCAGTTAAAATAATAGTTGGCGAGCCAGACCCGATTTTCCTTCTTTATTCCTAGATGGAACGAGAGAAAGAGATGGCCAGCAGCTTGGTCGATCAACAGAGATTTCTCATCGACATTGCCTTGTTCAGCAAGAAGCAAGTAGGCATTATAGAGCTGTAGATGAAGGGTTTTTGGGGCTTCTTTATCAAGAGCAAGAGCTTTTTCTGCGTGTAGCGCAAATAGACGTGGGTCAAGGTTGTCTTTAGCATAGCAATGTGCCAAGATCAAATGGGCTTTTCCGCACGAAGAATCCGAGGGAAAATCACGGATAAAGTCTTCCATTTCTACAACGGCATCTCTGTAATGGCCAATTTCATACATTGTCTTGGCGAGCAAAAAGCGCATCTGTTTTTTTTCAATGGGCGAAAAAATATTTTTCTCCCCAAGAGCAATCACCAAAGTCTCGATGATCCGCTCTTTTTTAATTTTGGAGGTCTCAGGGGAAGTGGATTTAGCCTCCTCGAGCTGGGCCATGATCAAATGGCGATAAGCATTTGGCTTTTTAGAGCTTAACGGATAAGCAGAAAGAAATTCATTAAAGGCTTTTATTCCGTTGGTCCATTGGTAAGACTGGGAAAATAAAACAGCGTAGTCGTAAAGGGCAGCTTCCCGATCAGAGTGTTCTTGGAAATCGGATGCGAGAATGAGTAGATCTTGCTGGGCACGTTTGAACTCTTGTTTGTCTTTGCAAAACTGGACGTGCAAGAGAAGCGCTTGGGCAGTCTCTTTTTCATTGGGAAATAAACCGAGTAGGTTTTCAAGGCTCTGATCAAAAAGGGGTAGATCATCGGTTTCTTTAGCGCAGATAACGAGGCTTAAGTAGGCATTTTTTACCAGATGGAGGTCATTTGACTTGCCACCGACGAATTGGACAAGGTGCGGGACTGCGTGGTGGTAATCTTGCAAGGATACCAAGCTTTTTCCGATGTAATAACGCGCGGTATTCAGCTGTTCCAAAGGAACATATTTAAGAACTTTTTCTTGCATCAGGAGCAAGTCGCGATAGCGGTTTTGTTCGAACAGCAGTTGAATTTGGTTAGATGCAGCTGCTCCTGAATGGGGGCCGTTCAATGGATAGATCCTGCCGTAGATTTCAATTGCAGCATCTTTATCAATTTCAAGCAGCAGCGATGCTGCTTGAAACAAAAACGCCTCTTGCTGTTCAGGATATTTCCCCGCTAACTTTTCAAAGAGGGCTGCTGCTCGGATATTCTCCTTTAAATAGGAGTAGATGATCGCGAGTGGATAGATCGTTTGTTCATTATAATCGGTCTGTGCAAGGACCTTAAAATGGGCAAGTGCTTGGTTAAAAAAATCTTCTTTTACGGAAGGGTGGTCAGTTGCTTTGCCTAAACGAAAAAGGGAATCTGCCATTTGAAAGCGCGCTATGTTCTCTTGATCTTTTGAACCTTCTGACTTTTTTAAGTAGGCAGCAGCGCATTTGACCAGATCGTGGTACAGGCCTTGGTCATAAAGACAGTAGAGGTGATTAAATTCGGTCTTTTGCAGAAAAGGCTCTTTAGAGATGAGTTCGTAGGCATCTAGCGCCTCTTTGTATTTTTTTTCTTTAAAAAGAAGATCGCCGAGCATGGCGTAAAGCGAATCGGTGTAAGCACTTTCAGGGTGTTCTGCAAGAAAAGATTTGATCTGTGTCTTAACAATGGCAAAATCTGCCTCTTTCCAATACTCAGCGATCCTTCGCAAGGACAAGCTCTCTTCAACCGGATTCCCTCTTTCAGCGGAATAGATAATCGGTTGGAAAGCTGCGCAAACAGTTAGCAAGAAAAGCCAGCGTTTTTTCATGTGGACTCCAGCCATTGATTTTTTGATTATACGCACGCATTATTAATAATCAAATCACATTGAAGAAGGTTAAAAAGTTTGGTTTTCAGGGAAGCGCCAAATTCTCTGGCTAGACCAAAGTAAGATTTGCAATTCCCTCTTTCTTGTCAGGGCTTTTTTTGCTATCCTTGGCGTTTAATTTAAAACTAGTGGGGAACGTTTGTGATGGGCGTCCAACTCATGATGATTGCTTCCCTTTTCGTTGCAGCTTCCAATTACTGCATGAGACGCAGCATCGATTCTGGCGGATCGAGCAAAGCCTTTTTAATGATTCAATTATTTTTAGTTTTTTTGATCGCAATCTTGCTTAATCCGGTTCGCACGGGAGAGTATGTCTGGAGCGGCTGCATGGCCTACTTTGGCCTGGCTGGGGGGTTAGTTCTTGCTCTGATGATGATCTTTCTTGGCAAAGCTCTTGAAAAAGGGCCCCCTGGACTGACATTTGCAACTTTGAATGCTTCAACCGTGATGCCGATGATTTTAATGGTTATGCTTTTTGGTTCGCCCTTTGGCTATATCTACACATTGACAAATGGCTTAGGTTCGCTGCTAGTTGTTGCTGGTCTATTTTGGGCGGGATGGGAGGCGACGCGTCTGAAAAAGAAGATGCAATGGGCCTCTTTTATTATAGGTGCATTTCTGCTCCATGTGATTTTTTTAGTGTTTATGCAGTGGCGCGCGCTCTTTATCAATTTTCCAGGAGAAAATGGTCTATTCCTTTCTTTTGACCTCGAAGATGCGAAAAGTCAGTGGTTCATGCCAATGGTCTTTTGTGCTGCCGCATTCATCCAGATCATTGTCTATCTAGCGACGCAAAAAAGGCTGCCGAACCGTTCTGAGACAATTTATGGTGTTTTGGGCGGAATTGCAAATGGGATTGGGACGTTTTTCATGATTTTGTCAACGGAGGTTTCATCTTCTTTTGAGCATGCCATGATCTTCCCTATTTTTGCCGTTACAAGCATTTTATACTGCAATCTCTGGGGACAGTGGCTCTATAAAGAAAGGGTCAATTGGTTTGCCAATGGATGCTGCTTGCTTGGCATCTTGATAGGGACTTTGGATTGGAAAATTCTAATCAGTTTTCCTTGATTTTGAACAAAGAATTATACCATTCCAAGAAAATAAATTCATGAATTTAATTGACAAAGTCTGCTAGAC
>CAZOKX010000053.1:0-10289 GCA_964580785.1 uncultured bacterium | reverse complement strand
TAGTTGATAAAATTTGATTTTGGCAAGGAAAATGTTCGAAATGTATTAATTTCTGTCAGAAGAGCCTTAAATGAGCTAAACGTTAAATCCCTATTCCGCACGGTCCCGCAAGTAGGGGCATCTGCCTAATTTTTCCGCCGAGCTAAAGAGCGTGTAATTCTTTGAGGGATTTTTTCTTATTGCACCTTTGAAATCTCATCACTATATTTTGCTGAAGATAAAAAGGGGAACGACCAATGGCAAAGCTCTATTTTCGGTATGGCACTGTAGGCAGTGCAAAAACGCTAAACCTTCTAGCTGTCGCACACAATTACCGTCAACAGGGAAAAAGGATCGTGCTGCTCAAGCCTGAAATGGATACACGGTTTGGTAGGGAGCAGATCAAATCTCGAGCGGGGTTGGAAATGGCGGCAGACCTCTTAGTCTCCTCTGACATCAATATCTTCGATATGAATTTAGAAGGGGTCAGCTGCATTTTAGTCGATGAAGCCCAGTTTTTCTCAACAGACTCGATCGAACAGTTACGGCAGATCACCCTTTTTAAAGATATCCCGGTTATTTGCTACGGCCTTCGAACCGATTTCAGGTCAAAGCTCTTTGAAGGTTCGCTGCGCCTTATGGAGCTTGCTGATTCGATCGAAGAAGTAAAGGCAACGTGTCATTACTGCAACCGAAAATCGATCATGAACATCAAACACGTTAGCGGAGCTCCAACTCTACAAGGACCTACTGTTCAACTTGGAGCAGAAGAGAGTTATTTTCCCGTTTGCTACCGTTGCTACGCGCAGGAGCTTAAGCTTGTAGAACCTTGTAAGTCTCATCTGGCAAGAGTTTAGGAACAGCTCTTAGGGATATTTTTAAATTAATTCGAAGGTGTTCATTACAAACCGCATTTGAAAGGGATAAGATTGCAGCGTCAATGCTTGGGTTGTACGTAGCCGCACTCGATCGTCTTGCATGCGAGGACCTCTTGGTGCAATTGAAGTTCTTCTTTGAGCTTGGAGACGATCATGCTCAAGCCTTTGGCGTTATGGCGACCAGAAGGGATGATCACATCGGCAAACCGTTTGCTCGGTTCAACATATGAGTCATGCATAGGCTTGACAGTTTTTAAGTACTGGTCCCGAATACTGCAGAAGTCGCGTGAGCGCTCCTTCATGTCTCTTTCGATCCGTCTCAAAAGGCGGACATCATCGTCTGTGTCCATGTAGATTTTAATATCGAAGAGATCCCGCACTTCATCGACGGCAAAGATGAGAATGCCCTCCACGATGATCAAAGCTGCTGGCTTGACCACTGTTGACTTCGGTTCCCGCAAATGGGTGTGGAAATTGTACTGAGGAACTGAGATTGGTTGATTGTTTTTAAGGGCAATCAGGTGTTCTCTAAGCAGATTAAAGTCTAAAGAATCAGGATGATCGAAATTGGTCTTCGACCCCTCTTCAAGCGACTGGCCGGAGATGCCTTTGTAGTAAGAGTCTTGGCAGATGAGGATAGATTGTCCTGGAAATGCTTCTATGAGCTTATCCGCCAGTGTTGTTTTGCCAGACCCTGTTCCCCCAGCAACCCCAACGATGAGGGGCTCAATGCTGTACCCGTGGGTTAGAAGGGCAACAAAAAATAGAAGAAGGTGCTTCAACATCGATCGACTCCTTTCAATAAGGGACAATGTTACTGAATAGACCCTTTGTTGTTGATCTAAACTTCGTTATTGAGAATATTTTCTCGGTAGGTTTGCATCAGCTGCACCATGAAATGCAGGTTGTGGATCGTCGCAAGTGTCATGCATATCATCTCCTTTGCTTTAAAAAGGTGGTGCAGATATGCCAAAGAAAACTGTTGGCAAGTCGGGCAGAAGCATCCTTTTTCGGGCGGTCCGAAATTGGTTGCATGGTCGGTTCGGGTGATTTTTAGTGGGCCTTGTTTTGTCAAAAGCACTCCGTGGCGGGCGGCGCGAGTTGGATAGGAAGAATCAAATGTGTCGATTCCCAAAGGCACGCACAGATCGATTGATTCAAGATCGCCGATGCCTAAAAGGTGATTGGGCTTATCTTTCGGAAGGTGGGGAGTTGTTTGAGATAGCATCGTGTGCATCTCTTCTTTGGTCTTGCCCATGCTGCCGCCTATGGCAAATCCATCGAAAGGGAGTTGTGTGAGAAAATCGCAGCTGGACTTCCTCATTTCAGGGTTGATCCCGCCATGGACGACCGCGTAAATCGCTTGGTTCTGCGGATTCTGAAGATGGGCCTTTAATGAACGCTCTTCCCAGCGGTGGGTCCTGTTCAGTGATTGTTGAAGGTCTTCGGAAGTGATGTGGTAAGGAGGCAGTTCATCGAAAGGGATAATGATATCTGCACCCAGAGCTTTTTGGGCGAAAATCGATGTTTCTGGAGTCAGAAGGACTTTTTCTCCGTTGCGGTAAGAGCGGAAGAGGACCCCTTCCTCTGAGATCTTGAGAACATGCCCCTCTTGCTTCTTAGTTCCGCGGCTCTTCAATTCATCAGCTACTGAGCCATAGGCTAGGCTAAAGACTTGAAACCCCCCTGAGTCGGTGATGATTGGAAGAGTCCTATTAATGAATCGGTGCAAGCCTCCCGCTTTTTCCACGATTTCGACTCCGGGCTGGAGCAAGAGGTGATAGGTGTTGCAAAACATCAGCTGCAGCCCGATCTGTTGGACTGTAGCATTATCTAAAGCTTTTAGGGTTCCATTTGTTCCAACGCCGACAAAGTTTGGTGTATCGATCACTCCGTGAGAAGTATGGATCCGCCCAACGCGCGCTCGCGATTTGCTTGATGTGTGGAATACTTCAAAATAAAATTCTACCAAAGCCGCTTTCTCTTTGGATTGGTTGGTACATTCTAGGGTTGTCATGAAAGTCCTTCTTCAGGTTGGGCAATCCGCTTTGAAAATGCGATGAGAGAAGTAGAGCAGCCGATGATGACTAATTTGACTAGGAAGCTAATGGCGATGATATCCCAGAGAGAAGAGACGAGCCCATATAGACCTAGGTAGCTGAAGAGGACTGTGTCGAGGAACTGGGAAAGTGCTAAAGAAAGGGCGTTTCGTCCCGGCAGTGGGAGGTTTGTAAGCTTTTCCTTCAAATAACCAAAGAGGTGGAGGTCAATCTGTTGGACAAAAAAGAAAACGGCAATCGATGCGAGCAATAACCTAGGAGCTGGAAAGAGGAGGATCTGATACGCCGCTTGGGTTGTATCGAATGGACTTGGTTGATACATGAGATGTAATTGGGCCATGACGACGAAAAAAGCCATCGAAAAGAAACATGCCCATAATGCTTTAACAGCGGCCTGCTTCCCAAAGTATTCTCGCAGTAAGTTCACTCCTAAAATACTTCCGATGACAAACACATCGCTGCATGTGACATAAAAGCCAAAAAATGTCATTTGCTTAAGGACAAATAAATTTGCAAGAACAGCTTGTAGAGAGATCCATGCAACGAGCGCAGTTTTCCCAAGCCTCAGGGCAACCATCCCAAAGGCAAAGACAGTGATTACTTGGATAAAGAATAGAAGTTCGTTCATTTAAGCACTTGAATTTCAAATGAATAGAGGGGAGAATACCACGGTCTGGTGAATTTGTAAATAGACAGGATTTGTTTTTGTGTCGTACAATAAAGGACTAAATTAATAAGGAATCTCGAACGGCTGTTTTCAGTATTGTCTAGGAGTGTTCGTTGCTTTATTTGCCGTTCCCGAGCTGTCTTAAAAAGTATAATTTCTTTTTTAACACGCAGAAATTTACTCTCGATAAGAGGTCGCATTTGTGGAATTTACCCAGCTTCTTTCTTACTTTGTTTCACTCCTCGTCATCTGTAATCCTCTCTCAGCGCTTCCGGCCCTTCTTGCTCTCACACATGGGCGAACCCTTGAAGAAAAGAAACGAACGGGGGTTCTAGCTGGATTCGCCGTTGCGGTGATCTTAGTCCTCTGCACTTGGGTTGGGGGACCTTTATTGCAATTTTTAGGCATAAGCGTTGGGGCCTTCCAGGTGGCCGGAGGGATCGTCGTCTTCATGATCGCCCTTTCCTGCCTCAATGCGGAGGTTAGTCGAATAAAGCAGAACTCGGAGGACCAGAAAGAGGCTCAAAGAAAAGATTCTATTGCTGTTGTTCCGCTTGCTATCCCTATCATGGCAGGTCCGGGTGCGATCAGCACGGTCATCGTCCAAGTCTATTCGTTTCCTGATTTTTTAAGCCAACTTTATATGAGTATTTGCGCCCTTTTGGTTGCGACAACTCTTGCTATTGCTCTCTATTTTGCAGGGAATGTAGAAAAGGTGCTTGGGCAGTCAGGCATTAACATTGTGAGTAGGGTGAGTGGCTTGATCTTAGCAGCCATTGCGATCGAAACAATCTCAAAAGGGGTTCTCGGACTATTCCCTTATCTGGGCGCTACCGGATAAGCAGATTTCTTCGTGCAGCCGCTCATCGAAATAAGGGAGAAACTCGGGAGCTTTTTTCTCAAGCCACTCTCTTAGTTCAAGCGTAGCAAAAAAAAGCTCTTTTTTATAGACCATCGGATTAGCCATGTTAGGGTCTGGCATAAAGGAACCCACGTCAATCTCGATTGCCTGATTGCCCATGTACCCTAAGTTTCGATTGATAAAATCTCTGTCAAAAAAGCCTTTTTTACAGCGGTTGGTGATCAAAGCGAATAACGAATCGATGCTTTGCTTGGCCTCCTCATACCTCTTTTCGCGGGCAAGCTCCGCGAAATGCTCCTCCAAAGGCACCGCCGTTCTTTGCAGCAAGAACTTTGCTCTGTCGATCGGCACCTGATAGGCGATCCCATTTTTATCGATCAGCGTCAGGTCCCTATGAAAGTAGTCGGATGGGTTGAGGTGCAGGTAAAAAACCCCCGTTTCCTCTTTAAGATTGTCATAGGCCAGCTTGCAGCTGGAAAAAGTGCGGGTTAACCGAAATTCCCGAATTCCAAAGACCCTCTGGCGACAGGCAGCCAACCACCCCATTTTGTTCTTTTGGATTAATGGGTGGTTAGACAGGGTACCTGCATAGGCTCGATGGTCTTCAGAGAAGAGCCCTTTGTTGTAATAGACCGGTCTTCCAAATCCCAATTTAAAAAATTTGATTACTGTTCGACCATCTTCACTCATAAAAACAAAGCACTCGCTGCCAGAACCGATTAGTCTAAATGGTTGATTAAGAGCCTGGTCGACTTCGACCATTTCTTGCTTAGAAAGGGGGGGTGTTTCCCAGCGGGGCTGATACGGAAGGTCGTTAGCAATAATTTTTTGAAGGCAAAAACCTTTGGTCTGCATCTCGATCAACTGTTCGAGCCCAAGGTAGCTGCTCGCGCAGGAAGCAAAGACCCCGATTTTTTTTAAAATAGAAAAGACTTTTACCTTAAACATACTCTAAATAATAGCCTAAACAAGCGCGGCACACAAGCAAACAACTAGGGCGAATACATGATAAATTATTTGACTCCCAGAAGATTCGAGATGCCAATCAAACTTTATATAGAAACTTTATATGAAATTTTGCTATCTTGAGAACATGAAAAAAATTTTATGCTTTTACTTTATAATTTTTTTTGTTTTCTCGCTTAAGCTCCCCGCTTCTGAGCTTGATCAAGAACAAACCGAATGCCCAAAAATATTCCTTGTTACGTTTCCCCGTAGTGGCACGACGTGGCTTTTGTATTGCTTCCAACAATTTCAAAAATTTTCGCAGAAGTCGTTTAATATTCAGCATGATCACTATTATCCTAATTCAATTGAGCGTGGATTTGATAAAGAAAAAGATATTCTTATTTTAGTTGTTCGAAACTATATGGAATGTTTTCTCAGGCATTTTGGCTCTTGGAAGGGCGCAGTGGGAGATCAAATAAGGGCTACTCCTAGGGTCCCAAATGAGAATCCTCATCATTTTATGAGTGATTACTTTGAAAATTTTAAGTTTTTTGAATCTTGGAATCCGGAGAAGAGAAAACTAGTTTATTATGAAGATTTGATGGTTAATTTTGAAGAAACCTTGAAAGACTTATTTGCATTTCTTCGCTTTGACTCTTCTGATTTCATTGATAATTTTATGTTAATTTATGATACACATAAAAAAAACGCATTAAATAGATATTATTTTAGAGGATTTAATCCCTTTTCAAAAGGAGAGGATCTATTCTATCATTCGCGCCGAACTCCTCTGTTGGAGTTGATGGAAATGGACTATTTCGCAAAAAAGACGTATCCAGATATATGGTGGAGGTATCTGCAAAGATACGACCTAATTCATTTCATCAACAATACACTTCATTAATCTTTTACAAAACAGCAGACTAATTTTGCATCTAAGGGGAGCTAAATTAGTCCAAACTCAACGAGACTTGCTCTTTGATAGTCTCTTCGAGGAACGGACACAGGAGGGGGCAGCGCTCTTCTAGCCAATGTTTTAGGCTAGTAGTTGATTTAACCACCTCAATGTTGTAGCGGCTAGGATTGGCGATTAGAGGGTCTTTGGTGAAGGGGCCAACGTCGATTTGGACAGGTTGTCCATCAATAAAACCGTAGTTAGTTCGAATGAGGGGATCGTTGTCTGCGATCCCTTTTTTATACTTTCCAATAAAAAGATTGATCAGCGAGGTGATGGCACGTTTGGCCTCTTCCATGTTTCCAACCTCGATGTAGCTCAGTAGGGTTGGGTAGACCATATTTGCCCGCTTTTGAATGATGAAGCCGTAGGCATTAGGGTTGATCGTATGTTCAATGTAGAGGGGATCTACGATCGTCAGATGTTGCGGGAGGTCAGTGCTCTGGTTGAGGTGAGTAAAAACTAATCCTGCTTCGCGGCTGAGCTCCTCTTCTGCGATTTGATAGCTAGAGAATGTTCTAAAGAGTTTTGCATGGAAATAGGCAAAGCGTTCTTGCGCCCATGGACCGACCAATGGAAGGTTAGAAAGGAGGAGATAAAAATCCATATGACGCTGGTAGCGGTTATTAAACAGCTTGATCACATATTTTCCATCTTCTGAAGCAAAAACAAAACTCTGCAGGCCTCTGCTAAGATAATGATAGCGCTGAGAAAAAAGTTCTTCAGAGGGGCAGCCGGGTACAACCCACTTTTGTTCTTCGCAGAAGTTGTTCTTAATTTTCGATAAACGGAAACCATGGGTTTGATGATGGGTAAAGCGGGCGATTCCGATTAGGCTTGCACACAAGAGAAGCAGTTTAATAATCTTCATTGACCCTAATCATTTCTTCTTCAAAGATAGGTATCAGCGCGGGGTAGTTTTCCCCGAGCCACTTTTTAAAACATCTCGTGATGGTCGAGAGGTCACGCTTATAAATTTCAGGATTCGAACGCTGTTCGTCGGGCTTAAACCGGCCAATATCGATAAAGATCGCATCTGTTCCAATGAGCCCGACATTGCGGTGAATCCGAGGATCTTCGTCGAAGATCTTTTTTTTGCACCGAGAAACAATGAGATGCAGGATTGAATGCAGAGATTTTTTCACCATCTCGATATTCCCATGTTTCATCATTTCTGCAATGGTTGGGTACACAAGTTGAGCTTTCTTTTGAACAATGAACTCGGTTTGATCAAGATCGATCTGGTAGGAGATCTGAAGCTTGTCGGAAATTGTTAGGTTTTTATGGAGATTATCGGTCTTGTTCAGATGGATAGCGATAAGGCCCGTTTCTTCTTTTAGAAAGTCAAAAGCAAGCTTATAACTGTTGAAATCTCTATAGTGTTTACTCAGGATCCGTTTGTATTGTTTACTGCATTTAGATTGGAGGGATTCAGGCAGCGGCAACGTCATCAACCAGGCTTGGGGTTTGCGGAGGCGGTGTTTAAAGAACTTCACGACGTACTGGCCATCTTCCGATTCGAAGGCGAAGCACTGCCCCCCAAAGCCTAAATACCGATATTTCTGTCCAATGGCCTTATCGAACGCTGCTTGGTCTAATGAAGACAAAGGGGAAATGTCCCAATGAGGATCAGAAGGAAATGCCGATTGGAGGCGGGACACGGAAAACCCATCCGTCTGCTTAAAGCAAAAGTCAGGAACGAATGCGATGATCGCGATAACGATGCCCATTTGAAAGAGGGTTGCTTTGACTTTTTTCAGGGTTGGGCTCATAAAGCTGCAACCGCCTTTGCCACCGCTTCGTCACAGTATTTGGCAAGATCAGGATCTTTATGATTTAGCCATTCTTTGAAAGGTTTTGTGATGCGGAGCAGTTCTGAGTAGCATAGCTCTTTAGACCTCATCTGCTCATTGGAAATAAACCTGCCGACGTCGATTTTGATTACCCGGTCGTGTAAAAGCCCGCAATTTGTCCTTATGTTAGGGTCCCAATCCTCATACCCTTTTTGACAGCGAATGAGAATCAAGTCGATTACTTGGTCGATGATCTCTTGGGATTGGTTGCGATCCTGTTTCTCGATCAGATGGGTAAGCGTTGGATAGATCATGTCGGCACGCCGCTGAAGGATGAAATCGAACTGGTCGATATCAAGGTGATGTTCAATATTAAGGGGATCTATGATTGCAACCGAGCGCTTCAAATCTTGGGTTGGGTTTAAGTGCACGTAGAGAACCCCTGTGATTTCTTGCAGGTCTTCAAAAGCCACTTTGTAGCTAAAGAAGTCTCTTTGGATTTTATCCAGACGCTTCAATCTTTTTTTCTCTTTATATCGGTCAAAAATATAAGGGACGGGGATAAAGTTGTGCCATAAGGGGATCTTATAGATTCGCTGTTTGAAGAACTTGATCACGTATTTGCCATCTTCGCTGAAAAAGGCATAGCATTGTCCCCCTTTCCCAAAGTACCGGTATTTTTGCAATAAGGCATCCTCCAATTCTCTTTCTTCACTTAAAGATAGAGGAGGAGTCTGCCATGCAGGGTCAAAGGGGCGGCTGGAAGAGATCGCTCCTATAGTAAACGTGTCGGTCTTTTTTTTGCAGAAGCGAGAAAGGGAGGAGTATAGCCCTATCAAAATAAGAATTGTCAACAGGAGAGATGAAAAGTGTTTCGATACTGTTTTATTTGTCATGATATGAGGGGATTTGGGCTATGGCTGATTCAAGATGTCTGGATAGTTCCGGGTAGCGTATCTGGAGCCACTGATTGAGGTTATCGGTGATCCGGATGATCTCATTGCGATCTACTTTTTCTTCATGTACTGTGGCATTTTCAATTCGAAACCTGCCGATATCGATCTGCAACGGGGTATGACCGATGAAACCAAAGTTCGTATTAAGGTCGGGATCTTTGTCATCGATCCCCTTTGTGGAGCGTAGGCATAAGAGGGAGATGAGCCGCGAAAGGGCATCTTTAGCGGCTTCAATTCCTTCCATTTCGACCATTTTAGCAAGAGCTGGATAAACAAGTTCCGCCCGCCTTTGAACAAGAAATTCCATTTGATCGAGATCGACCCGATGTTGAATTCCTATTTTGTCATAAAAAGTTAGCGTCTGTTTCAACGAATCTGTTTTGTTCAGGTGCAAATAGAGCATGCCGGTCTCTTTGCGCAATTGATCATAGGCAATCTTGTAACTGGCAAAGTCTTTATGGAGCTCTTCCGATTTTCTTAGAATCTTACTCTCTTTGTAAGATTGGAGGAACCGGGGCCATTTAAGATGGGTAACCCAGAAAGGGGGCTGCAAATGGTAGATCCGAAAAAACTTGAGCACATAGCGTTGGTCTCGGGAAAGGAATACATACGATTGGGCACCCTTAGTTAAATATTCGAAGGGCTGGCTTAGAATGATGGAAAGCTGCTCTTGTTCATGCGCGCTTAAGGGAGCAGTCTGCCACTCAGGATGAAAGGTCAGATCGGAAGAGATTTTATAGCGGGAAAAACCGTCTGTTTGTTGATGACAAAAACGCTGTAGAAGGATGAGTCCTCCCATCCAAGCGCTGGCGATGGCAATTCGACGTAGAGTTTTTTTTTAAACATCATGCCAACGATATTATTCAATAAGGGCTTCCCTGTCAATCATTTGCTGATGAAGATTCATAAAGCCCCGCTATTTTTAGATCGGTTCTCTTCAAGCTAAGCTGATATCATTCCAGAAAAATAAATTGATGTTACAAAAATTCTTCTTCGTTGCACCTTGAGTTCCTTATAGAAGGGCTTTTCACCTTCTCTTATAGGCGACCGTTTGATGTAAATGTATATTTTTTAATTTTCTGAAATTTGGCATGGTTCAAAAAGTAGCCTTTTTGGGTAACATTTAGCATAGAGGAACCGATGCGCAGTGTGGCTGACATTTTTTGATTCGAAAGAGAAAGGAAGCAACGG
>CAZOKX010000052.1:0-11078 GCA_964580785.1 uncultured bacterium | reverse complement strand
TAGAAGCCAATGCAATGGTTCCGATAGCAGGGTTGATTGTAATTGTGTTAGCAGGATCTGGGCTATTATTGACAGAGGATATCGCGTCTCGCAAGGAGCCAGCTCCGGCATCTGCGTTAGTAGTTACGGTAAAAGTTGCTGCATGCCCTTGGTGCCCCAGAAACGCCGTGAAACAAACTAACCCGAACAATGAAAGTTTTGTGTGTGCCATATGACCCTTGCTTATGAGTTGAATCGGCTTCTCCCTTAGTCTGGAGGCTCGAGGGCAAGCTAGATTATCCATTGAACGTTTTTTTATAATTATTTTTAGAAATAAGTCAAGCTCAATTGCAACAGTTGAGATGCCCCAGACTTAGGAGGGGGTATCTGAACTGTTACGATTTGCATTGGTTTTACGAATTTGCTATAGTCCCTTAAGTGACATCAGAGGGTCCCATGAATAGCAAAGTTCAAGAACCATCTCGCAAAGAGATCTGGAAGATGTTCGACCAAATCTCTTCCACCTACGACCGCGTTAACCGAATCATGACATTGGGACTGGATCAACATTGGCGCAAAATAATGTGCCGGTTCCTCCCCCAAGGCAACAATCTTAAATTGCTCGATTGCGCAACGGGAACAGGTGATCAGATCATCGCTGTTATGGAGCAGTCGGGGCGATTCTCTCATGCCGTCGGTATCGATCTGGCTGAAAATATGGTCTCAATTGGGGTTAAAAAAATCGCTAAAAAATCTTACGGGTCTTCCGTTAATATGAAGGTCGCTAGCGCCCTGGAAATCCCCTTTCCCGACAACACTTTCGACTGTGTGACGATCTCCTTCGGAATCCGCAATGTCACGGACGTAACCCTAGCCCTTAAGGAATTTTTAAGGGTGTTAAAGCCTTACGGACGCCTCCTTATTCTCGAGGGAACGGTTCCCCACAATCCCATTTTAAGAGCATTCCACCTATTCTATTTGCGCCACTTCCTACCTAGGATTGGCGGATTGATCTCTAAAAAGCAGTCGGCTTACCGTTACTTAAATGATACTATTGAAACATTTCCTAGCGGGGAGCATTTTTTGCAGCTCATGCGAACCGCTGGCTATTCCGATCCTTGCGCTCATCCTTTAACAGGAGGGATTGTCACCGTTTACCAGGGAGAAAAACGGGGTGGATAAAAAGACTGTTATCGACCTTGAAGATGAGGAATTCTGCCAGAAGCGTAAAGAAACCACTTTTTCCAATTATCTTGAGATCAATGGTCATATTTACAGCTACCAACACCTTGCCATCGAGATTGCGCCTGTTGCAATTCCAGCCTGGCTCAAAGCGCAGACGCTGTTCCCGAAGGTTTGCTGGATGGAACAAGGGGAGCAGGTTCAGAGGGCTGTCCTTGGAAATCTTCTTTGCTTTCCTTCTATTCCGCATATCTCTGTTAACTCGCATCCTGAAGTAAGGATCTATGGAGGCAGGCAGTTTAGTTCCGGTTCCATTGATCCGAGCTGGCGGCCGTTCCCTTCCTGCGCATTTTGGCTGCCACAGTTTGAAATCGTCCAGGAAAAAGGACACGCAGTACTGCATATCCACTTCTTGAATCAAGATGCTAATCCCAGCGCCATGCGCCAGCTTTGTTTTGAGGAGCAATCATTACCATGGCATGGAGCCGTTGTAGGAGCAAGACAAGATTTTCCTACTTATCCCGAATGGGAAAAGATAGTTGCAGCTTCTCTTGAAAAAATTGAGAATGGGCTAATTGAAAAAGTCGTTATAGCAAGAAAAACACGGCTATTGACTGATCAGAAGCTTGATCCCTACGCCTTGCTGACTAAGTTGCAAGCTCAAGGGCAAAGAGCAACTGTTTTCTCCTTTCAATTAACCCCTGAAGCCTGCTTTATTGGTGCAACACCAGAAAGATTATACAGAAGGCAGGGAGGGAAAATCCAGACCAACGCTGTTGCAGGTACCCGACCTCGAGGAGAAACTCCTGAAGAAGACCTCTTCTTTAGCAAAGAACTATTAAAAAATCCCAAAGAGCGTAGAGAATTTGCCCTCGTCAAGCGGTTTATCCAAACCGTTTTGGAACCTCTATGCATCAATATGGAATGGAATGGCGAAGACAGCGTAATGCAAATGCCCTATGTACAACATATATGCAACCATCTAACGGGACTATTGAAAAATGGGGTTTCCGACCACGATCTGATCGCAACACTGCATCCCACCCCTGCAATTGGTGGGAAGCCTCGCAGCAGGGCCCTTGCTTTGCTTACGCAGCTCGAGCCCTTTCGGCGGGGATGGTACGGATCTCCTATTGGATATATCTCTTCGCAAGAAGCTGATATTGCCGTTGCCATCCGTTCTGCGCTCATCTGCGAAAACGGGATCGATCTCTATGCTGGCACTGGCATCGTCAAAGGAAGCCATCCGGAAAAAGAGTGGGATGAACTAGAACAAAAAATGAAAACATTGAAAAAAGTCCTCCTATGAGCACAGATTTAGGATCGCTTAATCTCAAATGGTCTAACCTCATTATCGATCAACTCCTTAAACAAGGAGTCCACTACTTCTGCTTGGGGGCGGGGTCCCGCTCAACACCCCTGACCCTTGCAATCGCCGATCACCCCGATACGCAGCACTTAGTCCATTTTGACGAAAGGGGTGTCGGTTTCCATGCCCTCGGCTACTCAAAAGCGACAGGACTTCCGGCTGTCATCGTCGTGACATCGGGAACTGCTGCCGCCAATTTATTCCCTGCTCTCATGGAAGCTAGCAATGAGAGGGTCCCTCTGATCGTGTTGACATCCGATCGACCCCACGAACTACGCGATTGTGGCGCTAACCAGACCTGCGACCAGATCAAACTGTTCTCCGATTATGTCAGATGGCAGGGCGATCTACCCTGTCCAGCAACGGAGATCCCTGAACGTTATGTTGCAACAACGATTGCCCAAGCAGTCTTCCGTAGCCGGCATGGGCATCCAGGTCCTGTCCATCTTAACTGCCCCTTTCGCGAGCCTCTTTTTTCTCTAACTTTTCCTAAGATCTCAGACGTTTCTCCGACTTTGTATGAAACGACACAAACGATCCCGGTTGTTTCAACCCTTGAACGCTGGGCTGAGTACTTCCAAGGGACAATTAAGGGAATCATTGTCGTGGGCTCTCTACCTACGGCCCAAAAAATGGACCCAATCTTCCAACTCGCATCGATCCTTAAATGGCCCATTCTTCCCGATATCCTTTCTCAAGTCAGATCCTCTGGCTATAAGCATGAAGTGATCCGCCATTATGACGCTCTTCTCAAAGCCGACCCAAGCTATAAGCCCGATCTCGTCCTCCACTTAGGAGACAGGCTTGTGTCCAAAACATTGGAACAATGGTTAAAAACTCTGGACCGTCCTTATTTTCAAGTCTCTGACCACCCTTGTCGGCAAGATCCTAACCACGTTGTGCTGCATCGACTCTCTGTCGATCCCTCTGTATTTTGCCGCGAAGTTGCTTGTTTTCTTGAAGAGAGATCTCCTAATGATTGGTTCTTCAGCTGGAAGACCGCTTCGGATAAAATCGCACACCATTTAAGCACAATGATCGATAATCAGGCCGACCTAACAGAGCCGGGCATCGCGCGTTCATTATCGAATAACCTGAATCCTTCCTGGTCGCTATTTATCGGCAGCAGCATGCCGATCCGCGATTCAGACCAGTTCTTATTTCCGAAGCAACCGATCGGTCCTATCTTTGGAAACCGGGGCGTTAGCGGCATTGATGGCAACATTGCGACAGCTATCGGGGTTGCACAAGGCAAACAACAACCTACCTTTGCCCTCCTTGGCGATCTAGCTTTTCTTCACGATCTTAACTCTCTTGCTCAATTGCGCCAAGCGCACTATCCTGTTGTTATCCTTGTTATTAATAATCATGGCGGCGCCATATTTTCATTTCTACCGGTTGCACAGCGCAAAGACGTTCTAGAAGAATTCTTCGTGGCTTCCCATCCCTACAACCTCCAAAGCGCTGCAGAACTGTTCCAAATCCCCTATTTCCGTCCGCATAATCCTCAGGATTGGGAGCAACTCTTTTCAGACCTGCTTGACAACCCCTGCTCCGCTATTGTGGAAGTCCAAACAAGGCGCGCTGAAAACCTGTTATTCCATCAAGAAATTCAACAGTCTATACACAGATGCTTGAATGCAGAACACACGGCGATATAGATCTGCCGGCACTGATTTTCCTGCACGGCTTTTTAGGTGCCCAAGAAGACTGGGGCCCGATGATCGATCAATTAAAGGACAGATTTTTTTGCGTGACGTTGGAGCTTGGTCCCCTTGATGCAATCAAGCACACTCTAAAACAACTATCCTTGCATCATCCTACCTATGTCGGCTATTCGATGGGAGGGCGGTCCGCCCTCCAACTTCCACCTATTCATCCATCAATTATCCTCTCTGGACACGTCGGCCTAGATACAGAGCTAGAAAAGGCTCACCGCTTGAAAGAGGACCTCCATTGGGCCCAGATACTTGAAAGCCAACCGATCCAATCGTTCTTAGAAAAATGGTATGCACAGCCCATTTTTCAACCGCTTCGCAAACAGCGTATGTTATTTGAGCAAGTCCTAGAAAGAAGGTCCCGACAAGATCCCTTGAAACTTGCTACACTCCTGCGCCAAATGAGTCTGGGAAAACAGACAAAAATCACCGCGTACCATCCGAAAACACTCTTCCTATTCGGCGAAGAAGATTTGAAATATGAACAGCTTTACGCTACACTTCCGCCGACTGTTTTAAGAAAGAAAATCCCTATGGCAGGTCATGCCGTCCATCTGGAAAACCCCGATGCGTGCGTTAAGGCAATTGAAAAATGGAGATAAACCAATGCAAACAATGGAAAAAACAGAGATCATCGAGTGGACTGGCTGCGGCTCTTACACCGACATCCTCTATCATAAAGCAGAAGGAATAGCCAAGATCACAATCAATCGTCCCGAAGTGCGCAACGCTTTCCGTTCTCATACAGTGAACGAAATGGCTCACGCCCTCAATGATGCGCGCGATGATCAACAGATCGGTGTCATCATCTTGACAGGCCAAGGTAAAGAGGCTTTCTGCTCCGGTGGAGACCAAAGGACCCGCGGAGATGCTGGTTATGCCGACGGTAATGGGATCGACCGCTTGAACATTCTCGATTTTCAACGTCAAATCCGCAGTTGCCCTAAACCAGTAATCGCCATGGTCGCAGGTTTTGCCATCGGAGGAGGCCATGTGCTGCATGTTATCTGCGATCTTTCTATCGCCGCAGACAACGCGATCTTCGGACAAGTTGGTCCCAAAGTCGGATCTTTTGATGGCGGCTACGGCTCAAGCTACCTCTCGAGAATTGTCGGACAGAAAAAAGCGCGCGAAATCTGGTATCTTTGCAGACGCTACAATGCTCAAGAAGCTTTAGAAATGGGGCTTGTTAACATCGTTGTTCCCTATGAAAAACTCGAAGAGACTACTGTTCAGTGGTGCCGTGAAATCCTCCTTCACTCCCCTCTTGCAATTCGTTGCTTAAAGTCAGCCTTCAATGCCGATTGCGATGGGCAAGCGGGACTCCAAGAGCTTGCCGGCAACGCTACATTACTCTACTACATGTCGGAAGAAGCAAAAGAAGGACACCACGCTTACTTAGAAAAGCGACGTCCCGACTTTTCCCAATTTCCAAAAAGGCCTTAACAAATATGAACAAGATCCTCATTTGGACAGCGGCCTGCAGGCCAAAGACATTGATCGCCAGCATTAGCCCCGTTTTAATCGGATCAACGCTGGCCCTTTCCCAAGGCTATTTCGATTTGAAAATGTTCCTATTCACGCTAGCAACTGCGCTCGGAATCCAAATTTCGACTAATTTTGCTAATGACTATTTTGATTTTATCAAAGGCGCCGATAATGAAAAGCGCAAAGGTCCAAGACGTGTCGTTCAAGCAGGATTAGTCAGCTTGCGGCAAATGAAAACAGGGCTATTAGTCTGCCTGTTCCTCACATTCCTATCGGGATGCTACCTCATTTGGCATGGAGGGATTTTCCTCTCATGCCTCCTTTCAATCTCGCTTCTTCTCGCTGTCGTCTATACAGGAGGCCCTTTTCCATTCGCCTATCTCGGGCTAGGGGAACTTTTTGTTTTTTTGTTCTTCGGACTTGCCGCCGTCTCTGGAACCTATTACCTGCAGACAGGAACTGTGAGCCTGACTTCCCTCCTTGCTGGTATTGCTCCTGGAGCGCTCTCGACAGCTATTCTGATCGTTAACAATGTTCGCGATATCGATGAAGATAAAGAAGCGAATAAAAAAACCCTCGCCGTCCGTTTTGGACCGACATTTGGAAAAATCGAGTACCTCTTTACTATTTTGCTCACACTTCTTCCACTGATCTGTTTTTTTAGATCCCGTCCATTCATACTCATCACTTTAAGCATCTTTTTGCCAGCAATTCCCTCTATGAGGCTTATGCTAAACCACACAGAATCCTCTCAACTCAACATCTTGTTCGCGCAAACAGGAAGGCTCTTATGGTTGTACACACTTCTTTTTTGTCTTGGATGGATGCTCTAGCGTCGTGGAGGCTCTACCATTATACCCTTCCCCTAACAACCTTTGGTACTCAACGGGAGGGGCTGATCCTCCAAACAGCTTTTTCACACGGTGGAATGGGTTGGGGAGAGATCGCCCCATTGCCAGGATGGAGCAAGGAGACATTAGCCGAGGCCAAGGAGCAGCTACTTCAAGTGCTTCACGGAAAACTCCGCACTTCTGCTTTCCCATCGGTTGCGTTCGGACTTGAGTGTGCGCTTACCCCTTATATGCCTCCAACAGATCGTTTTCCCCTGTGGGCCCTCTTAGCTGGAACGCCTGATGCAATCCATAACAAAGCTAAGCGCGCAGAACAAGAAGGCTTTGGGTCCATTAAGATCAAAGTCTGTAATTTAAGCCCCTCAGATGCAGAAAGGATCATCAGACCCCTGATTGATAGATTTCAATTGCGAGTCGATGTCAATCGCGCTTGGAGTTTTGATGAAGCAGTGGATTTCTTTTCTCGGGTTCCTGAACACGCCATCACTTGTGTCGAAGAACCGACCTATGAGCTCGACCGCCTTTCCGCTATCCCTTTTCCATTTGCTCTTGATGAGTCACTACACGAGATCCCATTTTCTAAAATCCCAACTTTCCCCCGTTTAACCACACTCATCATCAAGCCTACCATTTCCGGCGGCAGCTACGCTTTCAAAATGATTAAGCAGCTTGGCAAACAGATCATCTTGACAGGTGCATTCGAAAGCGGGATCGGCACCGCGCAGATCGCTGCCCTAGCCCACCGTTTAAACCTGATAGAAAACCCCCTCGGCTTAGACACCTACCGCTTTCTTCAAGAAGACCTTCTCGATCCTCCCCTTGATTTTTCTAAAGGGAGTTTAGAACTTCCTCTTCAATTCCACTTAAATTTCAAACATCTGATCGAGGTTGCTCATGGCTGACATATTGTGTCCTATTCATGAGCATGGGGTCAAAAATTCTGATCAAATCGCGATCGATTCACCTAAGTGCACTCTGACATATAGGCAACTCGACGCAGCCATCGCACATCAATGCAACGCGCTTAAAACCTTATCAATGGAGCCCAAAGCCCGCGTTGCTTTCATCGCTAAAACATCTCTTTCTTCCATTCTCCTTTTATTTGCCCTGTTTCGCGTCAAAGCCACTGCTATCCCCCTCAGCTTCCGCATTCCTCTAGGGGAACTCCCATCACTTGCAAAACAATCCAAGGCCGCTTACCTCTTAAACGCAGAAGACCTGCCCATCGAGGTAACACCCTTTCAAGCTCCGCTTCCAATCTATAATTCCGAGGATCTTGCTACTATCCTCATGACATCGGGATCAAGCGGAAAACCCAAAGCTGCCTGCCACACTATAGAAAATCATTTTGCTAATGCTCAAGGCGCTCTAGCTCCTCTTCAATGCACAACTACAACACGTTGGATCCTTTCCCTCCCACTCTTCCATGTGGGAGGCCTCGCCATTTTGTTTCGAACATTTTTAGCAGGAGGCACCATCATCCTGACAGATCAATCTCTTTATGACGCTCTAGAGGAAAAGAGGATTACACATGCATCCTTTGTTCCAACGCAACTTTTCCGCTTTCTCCAACAACCCCAAGAACGGATCTCTAGAGTTGCACAAACCTCGACCTGCCTTCTCATCGGTGGAGCTCCCCTATCGCAACCCCTTGCTCAAAAAGCTTTTGACCATCGCCTCCCACTATTCACCACTTATGGAATGACCGAAATGGGCTCGATGATCACCCTGGCTCAGCCAGACGAGATCATTGAGAGCCTACATGTGGGCAAGCCCCTCCTCCACCGACAAATACGCATCGATGAAAAAGGAGAAATCCTAGTTCGAGGAAAAACTCTATTTGCAGGATATTTAGATCCGCTTCAACACGAGATCCTCTCCTCGACATCCCACGGGTGGTTTGCTACAAAAGACTTAGGAACGCTTGACGAACAAGGCAACCTCTTCCTACTAGGCCGGAAAGACCGAATGTTCATTTCCGGCGGCGAAAACATCCAGCCCGAAGAAATTGAAAATGCGTTGTGTCAGATCCCAGGCATCCTTGCTGCGCACGTGGTTCCTATCGATGACCTTGAGTTCGGAAAACGACCTATTGCCTATTTGGTTGAAGACTCTTCCAAACACACCCTTGAAAGTGTCCGAACGGCCTTGAGCAAAATCCTCCCTTCGTTCAAACACCCTATCAAAATTACAACAAATAAGGAGTGGCTTCTTAATCATGAAAAAAAATAAAATACGCTGTTTTGGATCAGGCCCCGGCAAGGAATTTTATGCAGAGTACCACGACAAGGAATGGGGCGTTCCCGTTCATGACGATAGGCGCTTCTTTGAAATGTTGATCCTCGAAGGGGCTCAAGCCGGTTTAAGCTGGGAAACGATCCTCAAGAGGAGAGAAGAATACCGGAAGGCTTTCCATTATTTTGATCCTATCAAAGTAGCCAAAATGACCGATAAAGAATTAAATGCTCTTCTTAAAAACGGACGAATCATTCGAAACCGGCTGAAAATTTATGCTGCCCGCCGCAATGCGGAGACCTTTTTACAAATTCAGAAAGAATACGGATCGTTTGATCGCTATGTATGGAATTTTGTCGATGGGAAACCGCTTGTGAACCATCGGAAACATCTCAAAGACGTTCCCTGTAGTACTCCAGAAAGCGAAGCTCTCTCAAAAGATCTTAAGAAACGGGGAATGGCCTTTGTTGGGCCGAAGACCATCTATGCATTTATGCAAGCAGTTGGGCTAGTTAATGATCATCTCATTGATTGCTGCCGCTCAAGCCAGCCATCTTGAAAAAAGATCTAAAGCCCCATCAAAATATATTGGGAAAAATTGATCCCCCTTCCTATTATGATGTCCAAACAGGGATGTATTATGACAATTATTGATCAACTCAATGAAGGCATTAAAGAATCAATGAGAAGCCGAGACCAAATCCGTCTGGGCGTATTGCGCATGCTCAAATCTAAAATCATGGCCGTTGATGCCCGTTGCTCTTTGCCTGATGTAGAAGTGCTCAAACTGTTCAAGACCTACTTTGGCAATCTCCAAGAAGCCTTAGAGCAAGCGGAAGCGGTAAACCGCCTTGAACTCGCAGAGTCTTTGAAAAGCGAAATGAAGATTGTTGAAGAATTTTTACCAAAAGCTCCCTCAGCCGAAGAAACGAGACGGTTGGTTGAGCAAGCTATCGCTGAAACCGGAGCCAAGACTAAAAAAGATTTAGGATTGGTCATGAAAGTTGTTATGAAGCTCAACAGTACAGTCGATGGCAAATTAACCAAAGATCTGGTTAGCCAACTACTAGCTGATTAGTGAAATCAAAAAACAAGCGATGTACCAGCATTTATCATAAAAGCGACACTACTCTAATCCAGCTGTTGCAGTCTAAATTGACTTTTGAGGCCTATTGAACGGATCAGGCTTATTTTTACCCTTAATTGCAGATGATGAGGATAAAAGTTCTCCGTTAAAAAATCGGATACGGAAGAATTACCGTCATTTGAGAAAATGGGCCAACCGGACAAAGACAAACTGCTTTCGAATCTATGATAAGGATATTAAGGAATATCCTCTGGCAATCGATTATTACGACGGTCGTTTCTGCGTCCACTATTTTACAAGCACCCCTGATAGTGATGAGCCTCGACAAGAGCATTATGAGGCAGTGATGACTGCTCTCAGCTCGCTTTTTTCTGCACCCCCCGAGTCGATCTACTGGCGGATAAGGATGAAGAGGGAAAAGACAGAGCAATATGAAAAAGCAGGCGAGGCTAAACAGTTTTTTGTTGTTTTTGAATATGGGGTACAGTTCTGGGTCAACTTGACCGATTATCTAGACACGGGCCTCTTCCTTGACCATCGGGAAACGCGCCGCTTCGTGGCTTCAATGGCAGCGGGAAAACGCTTACTGAACCTTTTTGCCTATACCTGTTCATTCAGTGTTCATGCTGCAGCCGCCGGGGCGCTTTTCACTAAAAGCATCGATCTCTCGAATACCTACACCGATTGGGGAAAAGAGAATTTTTTATTGAACTCACTTCCCATAACAAACAATGTCATTCTCCGAGAAGACTGCCTTCAGTTCCTAGATAAGGAGCAGGGTGCCTATGACTTGATCGTGATCGATCCGCCGACAATTTCCCGTTCCAAAAAAATGCACCAGATGTTTGATATTCAAAAGGATTATCCCTTTTTAATTTCTAGGGCGCTTGCACTGTTATCACCAGGTGGGACCCTTATTTTTAGCACAAATTCGCGCGATTTTGATTTTGACGATCACTTATTCGACGGTTGCAGAATCATCGACATCTCTAAAAAAACAATCCCGATCGACTTTCACAATCAAAAAATTCACCGCTGCTGGAAGATCTCTTTGACTAGTACCCAATCATAAAAGTTTTTTAAAAATGTTTGATACCATTCCAATAAAATAAATTCATAAATTAGCCCAAGATCTAGAACATAGATTTTTCACTCTAGTTGGAATGTCA
>CAZOKX010000051.1:0-12201 GCA_964580785.1 uncultured bacterium | reverse complement strand
AAAAAACGCTTGGTTTTTCACTAGAATTTCATAGAAGAAAATCGACTAAATCAGGCGCGACTAATTAAATTTTAATTAGATTATGGATTCCATTATTAAAAGACTGAGAAAGGGACTTCGTAGGCGATTGTGAAGAAGTTTACGTGTTCTGGGAATGAGTGTGCATATATGCGCCTGGCGTAAGAAAGGGTAATGTCACCCCATAAATCAAAATGGTATTGATATCCTAGCCCTAAATCGATTGATTGGTGATGGAACTTTGCCCATCCATTAAAGTGATCGACATTCACTCGTTGTTTTGTTCCAAATCCAAAATATCCGTGAGCAAACACTATGGCGCGATGGCGATTACTCCAGTTCTTTTGGAAGACCCAAAGCCCGCGGAGCCAAGGAGAGCCTTCATTGGCAGTCCCTAAGCCGATGTTGCCCCATGTTCTAGATGTCCAGTCAGGACCTTTCGACCACTCTTTTCCGATTGCTGTAGTCAGCTCAAAATCAACCATTGCATGGTAGGGGCAGCTGACATCGCTCAGGCTTTTATCAGAAACTTCACGGATATTAAGCCCGGTTGTCCAACTTACCGGATCTCCAACAATGTCATTAAACCATAGGATACGTGCTTGAATTGCCGCGCTCCGATAACTAAAGCGTTGGCGAGGGGTATCGACAAATTCGATTTCAGCTTGGATGTCCCAAATTTCGGAAGGGGTGAAGCCAAGGTTTAAACGAAGCAACTGGTCATTCGAAGGGTGGGTTAGCTGGACAGATGCATCTTGAACATGATGATAGCGGCTATAAGTGTATTCTGTGGCGAAGCTAAACTCGCAAACAGAGTCAAACCACGGCCTAGTCTCTAGAGAAGAGACTATTACAGGAGCTACGCACAGAATGGAATAGACGAACCACTTCCGCATTAGAACACAAGTCCTTTTTCAGAAAGCCATCGCTCCGCATCAAGCGCTGCCATACAGCCAGAACCTGCTGCAGACACCGCCTGCCGGTAGATATGGTCTTGGACATCGCCTCCAGCAAATACCCCTTCGATATTCGTACTCGTCGAGTAGGGAGCTACTTTGATATATCCTGTCTCTTCCAAAGTGATTTGTCCTTTGAGAAAACCAGTGTTGGGCTGATGGCCTATGGCAAAGAAAACTCCGCCTGCTTCTCTTTTAACCACTTCACCTGTTTTTAAATTTTTCATGGTGGCAGATTGGACAACAGTATCTCCTTCGACTTTTTCAAGGACGGTATCCCATAAGATTTCGATCTTAGGATGATTAAAGGCGCGATCGCACATGATCTTCGATGCTCTGAGATGGTCTCGGCGGTGGACCAAATAAACCATTTTCCCAAATTTTGTCAAAAAGATCGCCTCTTCAACCGCGCTGTCGCCTCCTCCAATAACAAAGAGGTCTTTATTGCGGAAAATGGGTGCGGCGCCATCGCACACAGCGCACGCGGTAACCCCTTTTTGCCAAAATTCTCCGTCCTTAGTTCCTGGGATGTCTAGGCGTTTTGCCGTAGCGCCTGTTGCAATGATAGCCGCGTCGGCACGTATGCTTGTAGGGCTCCCCTTAACAAGGAAAGGCCTTACATTAAAATCAATAGAGGCGACATCTTCCGTAATGATCGTCGTTCCAAACCTCTTTGCCTGCTTGCGCATCCTGTCCATGAGTTCTGGCCCTGTGATCCCTTCAGGAAAACCCGGAAAGTTCTCCACTTCGGTAGTTGTCATAAGCTGGCCACCAGCCGGACCAGAGAAAAAACCTTCGTAGAGGAGAGGATGAAGATTTGCTCGGGCAGCATAAATGGCTGCAGTGTATGCTGCGGGCCCAGACCCAATGATGACAAGTTTTTTCCGTTCCATGATTTAAACTCAAAAAGTGAATTATGAATATCTGCTGAGTTTAGGGATAATCGAAAATTCAAACCAGAAAAAAAGCAGAACGCCCACGAAAGATGAGGCTGTTAAATGTCAATATTCGAGTAAATGAATAGCTTTACGATCTCTTTAGAGACTGCCTCCAAATTTCACGATCAAAAAACCGGTTCTTTTTCTCTTCAAAAAAACATCGGCTCTCTCTACAATAATTCTAGGAAAAAAACTCTCAGGGGTTCTAAAATCACCTCATCTTTTAACTTTGGATTGTGTAGGTTTTTATCTGATGAGAAGCATCAAGCTGGAGAAATTGAAAAAATCGCTTAATGGCGGAACGATTATTAACGATATCAGCCTCCATATTCCAGCTGGCAAATTTTTTGCTCTTCTGGGGCCCAGCGGCTGTGGAAAAACAACCTTACTCCGTTTAATTGCGGGATTGGAGAAGGCCGATTCAGGCAAGATTTTCCTGGGGGAGAGTGATATCTCCAGCTGGCCTATTCATCAGAGGCCTATTAACATCGTTTTTCAAAACTATGCCCTTTTCCCCCACTTGGATGTTTTCGATAACGTCGCTTATAGCCTTAAACTGAAAAAGCTTCCTAAAGCCGTTATCGAGCAAAAAGTTTTAAAAATTTTAGAAGCGTTTCATTTAGAAAGCCATATTTATAAGCTCACAAGCCAACTTTCGGGCGGTCAGCAGCAACGGGTTGCCTTAGCACGAGCTATTGTTAATGAGCCTGATGTTCTCCTTCTGGACGAGCCTTTAGCAGCCCTTGATTTTAAGCTTCGCGAAAAAATGCTGATTGAACTAATCGAACTCCAGGACAAGCTAAAGACCACTTTTGTCTATGTTACGCACGATCAGTTCGAAGCCCTTACTGTTGCCGACCAAATGGCCATCATGAACCATCGGGGAGAAATCGAGCAAATTGGGACGCCAAAAGAAATTTATGAATTCCCACACACAGCATTTGTTGCCAAATTTGTTGGAACGACCAATATTTTAGGGGGGCACTTGTGCAGTATCGACACTGATCCTGAAATTGAAATACCTGAGCTTGGCCGGTTCCGTGTTTATATCCCTCAAAAAAAAGATTGGATGCGGGAAAATGGAGAAGCGATGATCAGTCTTCGTCCAGAAAAGATCCTCATCTCCAAAAAAGAGGTAAAAAAATTCTCCAATACCCTTAAAGGAACCGTCCAGTCAATCGTGTACCATGGTAGATCGACACAGTATAACATTTTATTAAAAAATGGATCGCGGATCCAAGTCTTCGAACAGAATGAAGAGCATTTCCCACAAGAAGTAATCGATTACGACAACGAAGTCAACCTCTATTGGCAAAAAGAAAACGTGGTAATGCTTGAAAAATGAAAATTAAATTCTTTCCCAAACCCCCTACATCGGAGCTCCCCTTTGCAATAGGGGTTCCTGCTATGATCTGGCAGGTGCTTTTTTTCTATCTTCCCCTTGCTATTTTGACTGTATCGAGCATCCTTTCTATCAGCGAATCTGGTACAATTGAAGGCATCACCTTCTCCAAAATCTTCTTTTTCTTAAATCCCCTTTATCTAAAGGTAATTGCATCTTCTTTCCTTCTTGCTTTAAGCAACGCAGTACTTTGTCTTCTCATTGCTTACCCGCTAGCCTATTTTCTTGCTTTTGGAGGGAAAAAATATAACAACTTTTTTTTGTTTTTGTTGATCGTCCCTTTTTGGACAAATTTCCTGCTCCACATCTACGCTTGGTTTTTTGTTTTGGAAAAACAAGGCTTTTTGAACAACCTTTTTACTAGCCTCGGATTGCTCCATAACCCCTTTTCTTATCTGAACACCCCTTTTGCCATCATGATCATGATGGTCTACTACTACCTTCCATTCATGGTTATGCCTCTCTACTCTTCTTTAGAAAGAATGGACATCCGCATTATTGAGGCCTCTTATGATCTTGGTGCCTCCTGGCAGCAAACGCTCCGGCGTGTCATTCTTCCTCTAACAAAGCGAGGTCTGAAGGCCGGATTTTTTCTTGTATATATCCCTTCCTTTGGAGAGTTTGCAATCCCGGAGCTCATGGGGGGGGATCGCTTTATGTTTGTAGGATCTGTTGTTGCTAACTATATTCTGGGCGATGAAACAAGTTCGCTAGGAGCTGCGTTCACTGTCGTCTCGTCGGTCTTTCTCCTTTTTTCTGCAGTTGTCCTCTATTTGATCATTGATCGTCTCATTCCAGGGAAGCAACATGGCTAACCGGAACAAGGTTTGCAAGCTCTCTAACCTGGTCTTCATTGCGTGCATCTACCTATTCCTGTACGTGCCAATTATTGTCTTGCTTGTTTTTTCCTTTAACACGGAGGGGTTCCCATCTCCTTGGAAAAGTTTTACTCTGAAGTGGTACAACGAATTATTTTTCGAATCGACCCATCTTTGGCATTCGTTTATGAACTCCCTGATCGTTGCGATCTTTTCGACACTGATCAGTCTTGCTATGGGCGTGTTCCTCATTTTTTACGCAGCGCAAGGCGGCCGAATCGGAAAATTCCTCAACCTTTTTTATGCTAACCTCGTTATTCCAGAAACCGTTCTTGCTGTTAGCCTCCTTGGGTTCTTTAGCCTTTTTTCAATCCCGCTTGGACTATTGACCCTTATCCTCGCTCATAGTGTCCTCGGCCTCGGCTTTGTGATTCCAATCGTCTATGCCCGGTTCTTAGAGCTTGATCTCAGAATGACCGAAGCCTCCCTTGTTCTTGGAGCGACACCCGTTCAGACCTTTTTTAAAGTTACTCTTCCCTTGCTGCGCCCTTCGCTCATTGCAACAGGGCTTTTGGTCTTTATCATCTCCTTTGATGACTTTATCCTCTCTTATTTCTGCGCAGGAAGTTCATCCCAAACCCTTTCCCTCTATATCCTTTCGATGCTCCGATCGGGGATTTCCCCGGTCGTAAACGCCTTGTCTGCCATATTACTAATTTTGAGCAGTCTGATGGTGTTCTTCTTCTTTTCTCTTAAAACCCGCTCCCGTATCTTTTGACAGAGGTCTTAGACGATGCGTAAACTGTTCCTCCGCTTTGGAATTATCCTTTTCTGGATTGGCCTCATCGCCTTCGGCCTTTATTGGCCTAAGTGGCAGATCTTCCGCTACAAGGAAAATTCGATTAATGTGTTTGCATGGGGCGATATCCTCGATCCTGCCATCGTTTCCGACTTCCAAAAAGAGACTGGGATCAAAGTTAACCTCACGTATTATTCTTCCAATGAAGAGCTTATCGTCAAGTTAAAAGCGACTGGCGGAGAGGGGTACGATCTCATTATCCCTTCTGACTACGCCGTCAATGTGCTCATCCAAGAAAAGTTGCTCAAAGACATCGACAAGTCTAAGCTCAACTTTTGGAACGAAGTCAGCCCCAATTTGATCGGTCATTTTTTCGATCCCGATAACGCCTACTCGATCCCATTTGAATGGGAGCTTTACGGTTTTGGGATCGATAAAAATTATTTTGCGGATAAGTTGGTCGTCCCTTCTTGGAAAATGATCTTCGATCCTGAAGTGGTTAAGTATAAGATTACGATGAAAAATGACCCGATCGAGGCCGTTGAATTTGCTTCATTTTATCTTTATGGCCCAGTCACAAGTATCGACATGGCGCAAGCGAAGCAAGTCAAAGCTGTCCTCAAGCAGCAAAAAACCTGGGTGGAAGCTTATGCTGATTTTCGTGGCGACTACTTCTTAGCAACGAAAAACTGTGCCGTTGTTATTGCGTCCAGCTCTTACATTTGCCGCACCATGCGGATGTTTGACTTTGTCGGCTTTGTTGTTCCTGAAGAAGGATCGTTTATTACTATCGAAAGCCTCTGTATTCCAAGGCCTTCTAACAAAGATGACCTGACCTATCGCTTTATCAACTATCTCTACACCCCTAAATCGATTGCTTCTCACTATGAGACTTATGGCTTCTTTCCCGCTAGTCTGAAAGCTGAAAATATTGCGCACATGAATGAGCAAGCCTCTGAAATCCTCCGTAACTCACAAGAAAATTTCAGCAAATACCATTTCTTTCAAAATATTTTGCCTCAAGATGAAATACGCAATATCTGGGTCGACGTGAAGTCTGGGGATTTTTAAAAAAAGATTCGTATAGATTTAGCTTTCTATAGATCTTTCAGATTTTTTAAGGAGTGTACCTTCTGATACAATTGTGCTACTGAACCAGATTGCAACGGCGGTGACGTAAAGTTGGCAATGGCTAATTGAAATTTGAACCAATGTATTCTTCAATTTTTCTTGGAGTTTGGTTGAGAAATAGACATGAGGCTTGCCGGCCTTATCATTGAGGATCTCGATATCGAGCCAGGATGCATGCTCGCCAAATCCTGTTCCAAGCGCTTTAACGACTGCTTCTTTTGCTGAAAAGCGTCCTGCAAAGTGGGGGATCGGGTCTTTATGCTTTAAACAGTAATCCTGCTCCTTGACTGAGAACAAACGGGAGATCAAGCGATATCCATGGTTGTCAATGCTGCTGCGGATCCGTTCAATCTCAATAATATCGTTGCCTAACCCTAGGATGACCGAATTTTCAGCGTTGGTCGTCATGTTCCTCGTCTTCATTAAATTCATGGGAAAGGGATTCATCGTCACAAGCATTGCAGAAGATCATTCTGCCGGATGTTGTATGCTTAACGGAAAGAACTTTAGCATCGATGGTCTCTCCAATATAGTTGCCGCCGCCATTAACGACGACCATCGTGCCGTCATCGAGGTAGCCAACCCCTTGGCGAGGCTCTTTTCCATAGCGTTGTATCTTGATTTTGATGTATTCGCCTGCTTGCATGAGCGGTTTCAACGCATTCGAAAGGGAGTGGATATTGATGATCCGGATCCCTTCGACTAAGGCGGTTTGGATTCGGGTGATGTCAGCTGTGAGAATATTGCCATCCAGAAGCCGTGAAAGGCGGATAAGTTTTCCATGGGAGTCTTTCACTTCAGGGAAGTCGGTGTCGTTGAAACGGAGGTCAAGATCAGGGACTGCTTCTAGTTTTTTGATGACTTCTAACGAGCGGCGTGCTTTAGATTTTGAGATTTCATCGCCAATTTCAGCAAATGCATACAATTCTTTAATGATGAAACGGGGAATAACGAGCTGGTGATCCAAAAGTCCCGTTGCTGCAAGATCAATGATGCGTGCGTCGGAGAGGACAGAACTATCGATGATCAGATCCTTTTTCTTTTGGACCGTTGGGGCAAACTTGACAAAGGGGAGGCTGACATATAGCTCGTCAGAGGAACGAAGGGTCATGATTGTTCCCAGATAAGTTCCGAAGAGGAAAAGGGCAATTTTAATGATCTCAAGTGTTTGCGGTTGCAAGATGATCGAAATCCGGCTGATGTCGAGAACGGCATTAAAAACAAGGACGAGGGCTTGCCCCATCAAATAACCGATAAAGATTCCGACGATTGCGATGTTGAATGAACGGAGATTAAACCGCTTGAAGAGGACGTCGAATCCGATCAGCAAAAAGCCAAAGATGACGCCGATCACGACTCCAATTAGGGCGTTTGCATGCGCTGTTCCTTCTGGGCTTGAAAGCATAAATGTGGTCATAAAAAAAATACTTAAGATCAAGAAGAACAAGCGGAGAAATGTCAGCGATATATTCATATTATGCTCCTTAAATTATTAGAGTGATGTGACGAATTGTAGGGTTGCTAAAGATTTTTGTCGATAGCCGGATCGCTGAGTTTTTAAATTTAACTTCGCAATGTGTGCCAAAAATGTTATACTCCTCCTTTTCAACACAGATGGAGGAAGGTATGAAGCTAAGCCATTTTAAAGTGATCTTATTTTCCGGCTTGGTCTGGTTTGGGATTGGAATCTATCTGCTATCTCTTGGTATGCATTTTATCGTTGATACGGCAACAGGAGCTGTTAATAGTACCAGTCCTTTAATAGGGGCCTTTTCTCTAATTGCAGGGAGTCGAGAGCAAGCAAGCATTCTCCTAATAGTTATTGGACTTCTTATCGGATATCTCAAGGGTCGTTATGTCCTATCAAAAACTGTACAGCGGGTTGTGCAGAGGATCATTTTGTTACCTCTTCCAATGAAGTTATCGAAGGTCTATGGGGTTCGGTACCTTGCTTTGATTGTGGTCATGGTCTTGCTGGGAATGAGCCTAAAGTGGTTCAAGCTTCCTTTGGATATGAGGGGGTTGGTGGATGTTGCCATTGGTTCGGGCCTTATGAACGGGGCTTTGGCCTATTTTCGATTCGGTTTAGGATTTCGCAAGGAGCAGTCTCGCTAGGGGGTTAAATATTTACCCTAGAGAAAGCTGCGGCATTTACAATCGTTGGTTGAGGTTCGATCACAAAGGATCATATCGGATAAGGTGTAGCAATCGATCCGGTCTTATGGATCTAGCCCGGATTTTTCACTGAGTGGGAATATCCTGCGCTTTGTGCAGCAAGCGGTTGATTATTTTTTACTCAAACACCTCCTTTGATTTCTGAGGCAATGTCTGTGAGTAAAGGGTGGGTGTTCACCTCGCGCCGAAGGCGCCAGGTGAACACCTACAAGAAAAGGAGTTTTTACAATCTCTGGAAATATTAAGATTATAGAATAGATTTATTTTCTATTTTTATAATTTTCTCCTTTATATTCTATCGAAATTTTTTACTATTTTAACAATTTTTTCTTAAAAAGAATAAAAGAAAATTTAAAAAAATGTCTATTCAAAATCAACTGCAATTTTCAACAGATTTCCATGCTCTGCTAACGTTGTATAATAGTCGCAAGAAAGACGAACTAGAAAAAAGTTGGGACTCTTTATCTGATTTTTTTCGTCAGAAAGTCTTGGATCAGATTGGGGAGCTATCCTCTAGACCAATCGGCCCCAATTTAAAGATCCTTGCCCCTGAAGACTTTCCTCGACTGCGTCAGACGATTTACTTGATTGTTTCAAAAAACTTTCCGCTTTTCGAGAAAGACCAAAAAGATTTCATTAAAGGGAGTAACCATCTGACCAAAGACGCTTCGCCCTTGATAGAGATAATAAGCTCTTACACAGATGAAACAGAGCTAGCAGAGCTTATCAAAAAGGGAAGCGAAAATAAAAAAGACTTAATACAGGCAATTTGTGACTTCTCTGCACCACGCGAACAAATGAGCCTCTCAGCAATGCGAAAAGTCAGATCCTCTGCAATAGAGCGCCTCATGCTCGAGCAAAACAGCACACACAAGAAGGCCTTAACTCAAAGAGTACAGCTTACAGAATTTGTTCTCGAGGTTTTATTTTCGTTTCCAAAATCACAGCGTGTTTGGGTAAAAGCGGGTCTCACAGTCCTATCATTTGGGGACAAAGGTACTGAATTATGGAATAATTTAAAAAAAATGATTGCCAGAATATTAATAAGCCGTTCCGATTACATAAAGCCTTGGTCAGATTACGTGTTGAATAATTTTGTTGATGGTGCAGCCAAGCCTTACGCCCCCACACCTCTCAATACTTGGGTAATGGCTGAACAAATCCAGAACTTCGGTATTCAAGAGTACCGGGATCTGGTCGAGATAGCCGTGATCTGTGCTCAAGCAGATCCCGAACAAACAGCTAAGCACATCCAGGACTTCGGGATTCGAAACGAAGAGGACCTCATGGAGCTAGCTACGATTTGTGCCAAAAAAAATCCCTGGGCAGCACTCCAATACATCCAGAATTTCAACATCCAAGAACAGTCCTTCCTCATTAGGATAGCCATGTCCTGCGCCTTGGAAAATTCTTGGGCATTAGTCAGATCCATCAAAAACTTTGGCATCAAAGACCAAGAGGCTCTTATTCAAATAGCCATGGTCTGCGTTCAGCAAAGAAACGGCCTGAAAGTAGGCGAACATATCGAAAACTTCGGCATCAAAAGCGAGCAGGCCCTTCTTCAGATAGCCCTGCTCTGCGTTCAGCAAGATGGGGAGGGAACAGTCAAGTACATCAAAAACTTTGGAATCCGAGACCCGCAGGCACTTTTTGAGATCCGTTCTGCCTGCTTATTTCAATTGTATGCAACTCTTTCTATTGAGGGCTTTAACAAGAGGGCTGAGATGCTTTTGGCTCCATATAGAGAGGAGCCCTTACCACCTGGCGTTAGCGATGCTTTTGAGGTAATAACAAGAAGAAGCGACCTAGAAAGAGCCCAGCTTTTCTTCTTGTACCTCCATCAAAAACGACATTTTTTCAAACATAGGAAAGAGCTTACAGTCGAAGAAAACAATGTTTTTAGACAGACCAGCAAATACAGAAATCGAACCCTTGCTAATGAGCTCAGCTTTTCTTTTCAAAGAATCCTGTCAGATCCTCAGGCTTTAACTAACTACTGGAGCGCTTGTGGGAAACAATTAAATAAGGCCCCTCTTACTTATCTCTACCTTCCTTTTTTACTTTTAAGCGAGTGGAGCTTTAGCGCGGACGATATGAAGCCGATTAGAGAGTTGATCCAACTACATAAGACAGCGTTCAAAAATGCTGGGAATCAAATATTGCAGGCATGGCTTTTAATCTCTTTGGCTCTCAATCGATCTTCTCTATCTGCTCAAAGAAAGCTAAAACTCTTCCAGCAAGCCTGCGCTTCTTTAGAATCTGCTAACCCTCTAAAGGATCTTTCTTTCCGGCTATCAATAATTTCCTCCCTTATTGATTTTAGTCAGGAGGATCAATGCGATAAGGATTTTAGCGCGAACATGACCCAAGAGCTCTCAACCATTTTAGAAAAGGTTTTAATGAGTAGCTATCCTTTCCTGGAAGGAATCGAGGGTATTTCGGAAAATTACCTTAACACGCTGGGGTCAATGAGAATCCCTTTGGCGTGGGTCACTTATCTAAGAGGTTTAGATTCCTTAAACGATCCTGAGGTGGAACAAGAAGCCCAAGATATGATCCGTTGCATCATCGGAGATACTTATCTGACAGAAAGAGCACGCACCGATAAAAGCCTTCATCTTCAATTGATGGCGAATAAGCATCCAGAGTTGTTTGAGGCTTGGCAGCTTCCTCCCTGCTTTGCCCCCTATACTCCTTCTATTCAAAAGGGGGGAAGCCTCTCCTTTGACTTTATAAAGTTTTTAAAGGAAAAATGTGCAGATGGTCACTTTAAAGGAGCTGAAGCCATATTCTCTCCTCTCAAGGACTTTCTGGAAAACGGTCGTCAAGAGACTGGCGTTGATCAACACGAGGCTGTAAGAATCTGTATCGCCCTCTGTCAAAATCCAGAGGGGATCGAGGCTAAGCTTGAACAATTGCTGATCGCCGTTGCTGAGCTACCAAGAACAGAATTCCATAGAGATATCGAAGATCTCTTGAAAAGCCTTTACAAGGATAGGGAAGAAGGCTTGCTTGAAGTTGGTGATACCAATCATTGGCATGACCTTTTCTTGTCCGGAAATGAGGTGCTTGGAAGCTGTCAGAGGGTCGATGGGTTACCCGATATTAACAAATGTCTTTTATCTTGCGTCATGGATTCAAAGATTCGGATGGTCTTCCTTCGTGAGAAGATATCTGGCAAATTGTTGGCTAGGGCGTTATTCAAGCTTCTTTTCGCTGAGGAGGATTTCCGACCCGTCCTGTTCCTTGATCGGATCTATCCTCCAGGATGCCCTCCCGAATGGGGAAATGCCCTTGTCGATTTTGCCAGAAAAAGGGCGAAGGCTCTAGGTTGCGAACTTACAACGCAAGAGCCTGGATGGGGAACAAGAGAGTTTTCGGGGAAAATTTTATCGCTAGGATCGCGTTCTCCTTACGAGTATGAAGACGCAATAGATGATGAATATAAAAATGGGGAAGATGGGGTGAAAAGAGGAGGTGTTTTTAGAATCTCTGGAAACATTGAGGTTATAGAATGAGACCTTGCTGCACGAAGAGAAGACCACTGAGCCCTGTTCAATAGGTGATGAAGCTTCGAAAAACCGGCCTCGTTGCAGAGGCCCATCGCACGAAGTGCTGAACACACCGTCCGTTTGCCAGTGCAGATGAGAGTGCCGAGCAGGAGAGTAAGCGCTTTTTTCCAAGAGGGTTTAGAAAACAGTACCGAGAAAGGAAGGAGAACCGATAAAATATTGCGTGATAGAGAGTCCATTGGCGTTTGCCTTTGTGTTTGAACGCCAAAGAGTATCCGCAATGGGGCGCTCTCTATCAATTTTTATTTTTTGCAATCTCATGGCTGACGAGCGTTAGCGAGTAAGTCATGAGATTGTACAAAGTCGAGTGAATGGGCTTTCTTGTATATGATGAATGCCCTTGAGCCAGAGCTAACTATTCGAACTGAAAAACCGAGGAACTAGCGCATGAA
>CAZOKX010000050.1:0-12301 GCA_964580785.1 uncultured bacterium | reverse complement strand
GACGATATCGTGCAGGCTTGTTGTGATGCCTGGAATAGGTGGGTCGATATTCCTAGGAATGTGAAAAATCTTTGTTCAAGAGAGTGGGCTAATTTATGAATTTATTTTATTGGAATAGTATTACCAGCTTTTTATAGATGAAAATTTCTTTATGTATTAAGATGACCGCAAAGATGTTTTTAGATTATTTTTTATGAAGGAAAACAAATGGCAAACCTAATGATAAACGGAAACCCGATCCACACAAACGGGGAGCTTCCTCAAATAGGCGCTCAGGCTCCAGACTTCCTCTTAATTGACAGAGATCTGACCGAAAAATCGTTAAGAGATTTTAGGGGTAAAAGAAAATTGATCTCTTTTGTACCAAGCTTAGATACAGGAGTCTGTTCTTTATCAACAAAAAAATTTAACGAAGTACTTGAGTCCCATCCTGAAGTGATTGCCTTAGTCGTCTCATGCGATCTCCCCTTCGCTCAAAAAAGGATGTGCTCTCAAGAACAGATTGCTAACATCATTCCCCTATCAATGATGCGCAACAAAAACTGCGCAAGCGATTACGGGATCCTCATTCAAGATGGTCCATTAGCAGGTATTTGCGCTCGAGCCGTTTTTGTCCTTGACGAGGAGTCTAAAGTGGTTTATTCGGAACTTGTGCCGGACATTGTTCAAGAGCCCAATTATGAAAAGGCACTTGCAGCCCTTTTAATCTAGGGTTTGTAGCTTCATCATAACTTAGCTCCTTGTATAGACCGGATAATTTGGAAACCACATTTTCTGATCGATCATTTTTTCAATTTCAGTCAGGCTCGTCCGAGGAGAAAGACCCTCTTCTTGAGCTGTTTGAACAACTGCAACTGCAATGGATCGACTGACATCTCTAAGCTTTTCTAACGGCGGGAAAAGCATCGCATCTGGGTTTTTGGCCATTGGAGAGTATTGACTTAAGACATGCGCGGCGCGGATGAACATCTTTTCGACAACTTTAGGAGACTGGCATGCAACAACGCCAAGACCAAGACCCGGAAAGATGCTCACATTGTTACATTGTGTGATGAGGTGCCTCTTCCCTTCATAAGCAACTGGAGCAAATGGACTTCCTGTTGCAACAATTGCTTTGCCATTCGTCCACTTAATCAAATCTTCCGGCTTAGCTTCGCTCTTTGAGGTTGGATTGGAAAGAGGGAAAATAATGGGGCGCGGAGTAAACTTGGCCATCGATTTCACAATTTCTTCCGTAAAAGCTCCTGTCTGCGTTGAAACTCCAATCAGAACACTAGGATGGGCATTTTCCATCACTTCAACAAGAGAAATTTGTTTGGGGTTTTTTATTTTCCATGAGCTAAGCGATTGAGCATCTTGGGCAAAGCCCCTTTGAGCCCCTTCTAATTTGTCCAGGCCTGTATGTAAAAGACCATTAATATCCACAATATAAAAATTGCGTTTGGCCTGCTGATCGTTAAGTCCTTCCATTTTCATGGCTTGGACGATGAGATCGGCAATTCCAAGGCCGGCTGACCCGCCGCCAAGAATAGCGATCTTTTGATCTCTTAGCTTTTCGCCTGCAGCCTTGCACGCACTTAAAATAGCGCCTAAAGCAACCGCTGCGGTTCCTTGAATGTCATCATTAAATGAGCAGATCTGGTCTTGATAGCGGTGCAAAAGTGGGGCTGCGTGGAGCTTGGCAAAATCCTCCCATTGCAAGAGCACTTTCGGATAGCGCTTTTTGATCTCTTTCACAAATTGATCGACAAAGCCATCATACTCGTCGCCAGTCACTCGGTTATGGCGCCATCCCAAATACAGAGGATCGTTTAACAAGTCAGGGTTGTTCGTTCCTACATCAAGCATAACAGGTAGTGTCCGCGCAGGGTGGATCCCTCCAAATAGCGTATACAAGGCCAACTTTCCTTGAGGAATAGCCATTCCGCCAATTCCTACATCTCCCAATCCTAAAATCCGCTCTCCATCAGTGACAACGATTACATCGATTTCTTTGTTTGGAATACGGGAAATCGTCTCTGAAATTTTATTGCTATTAGGATAAGAAAAATAGACCCCTCGATGCTGCCGATATAGAGTGCTAAAATGAAGCGAGACGTCCCCTACTGTCGGCGTATAAATCAGGGGAACCATCTCTGAAATATGTTCATAGACAAGACGATAAAATAAGATCTCATTGCGGTTTTGTAAGCCGGCAAGAAAGGTATATTTGGAAAGCTCTTCCGTTTTTTTCTGAAAGTTCTGATACCGTCTTGCAACTTGTTCTTCCAATGTTGCTATATGGAAAGGAAGAAAACCATTTAATCCAAACAGATCGCGCTCTTCTTGAGTAAAGGCAGTTCCTTTGTTAAGCATAGGGTCATTTAAAATCTGCTCAGGGTTTAATTTGCGGCTAATGGTGCTCATGGACTCTCTCCTACCCTATTTTGTTCCTATATTAACAGAAAACAGATCCTTGGTGAAGGATTTGCAAAACTCTATGTTGAGTAAAAAACTTGTTTTTTCCAAGAAACAAAAATCATCTAAATTTGTGACAAAAGCAAGATGTATCATCTTATTAACTCAGGATTCAGGATTGGATCGTAGGTTTTAAACATCCTTGTGACTGTGTAGCACCAAAAGAGAAGGATTGCACCAGCCGTCCAGCTCAAAATGAGATGGGCATGCACTCCCGCCCAGAATTGGACTCCAAGAATAAGCACCGAAGCGATTGCTTTAGAAGAGCGGTAAGCAAAGACATCAATGATTGCTTTAGCACGAAATTTTTCATCTTTTTTAAGAGGAACATAAAGCATCTCTTTAACAACGCCAAATAGAGAAAAATCAAAGCATTTTACAGTGATATACGAAAAGGAAATCATCGCAAAAGCTGGAAAAAGCAAGAAACCAATAGCATTGATGCAAAGGATCAAAGGAACGAGCAAATGGCTCCGTTTAAAGCCTAGGAAATGGACAAGAAGGAAAGATCCAAAGAACTGGAGGGTCAAGGTAGCAAGATGGACGATGCCAAGGATTCGGGCGGTGTATTCTGTGCGGAGATCCTTTGTTAAGACCACTTTTTCTAAATGGTAGTTGAATTGGAAATCGATTAATGAAGATGAGACTTGCATCAACATAACAATGGCTAAAATAAAGGGTAGGAACGGGGATTTCTGGATCAGTTCAAACCCATGCTTAAGGGCATTCCAAGAAGAGCGCTTTTCTTCTTCAACAATATTGCGACTTATTCCCTGCCCGCTAAAATGAAGAAGCATTAGAAATCCTACAGTCAATAGCGAATAGGTGATCAGCGTAGAAAAAAGGAGGGTTTCTGAGCCAATTTTCACAGCAAAAAACCCTGGCAGCGTGCTTCCAAATACAGCGCCGATAGCACCCATTCCAAATAAGATACCGTAAAGATATTTGGCCTGTTGAAAAGCGATAGTCGCATGGATAACCGACCAGAGTTGTTGAAGCATCAGTAAGATGTAGATCTCCTTCCACACATAAAATAAAAACGGTAGAAAAGAGGATTCTTTAAGATACAAGGCACAGAGGAAATTAAAAAACATGACGATGCCCGCAATCGACAGATAGGTTTTAAAACTACCAAGCCGCGGCAAATATTTGTTATAGAGGGCTACAACGATCAAGTTAAGCGGGACAGTTGCAAGCCATGCATAGGGAAATAAAGCAGTCGAATAGGCAGAAATAAACACAGAGTTGCTGACGGGACGAACAATCGCATAGTCAGCCGAAATCAAAAAGCCACAGAACATGGCGCTTAAAATAAAAAATCGCTCTTTGATCAATAGAGAGTTGATCTCATTTTTTAATGAAGCGAATGCTTTTTGGATCATATTGTGGCGCTCTCAATAGCTTCTCTTAAGGGTTTTTCAAATGCCGGTGCGATAAAAACCCAGCTCTTTGCTCCCGCCGGAACCAAGATCTGGGAGCATTGACTGCTATCGACGATTGCACCCGAACGTTTTAAAACAGGAAAAGTGGTAGGTTGATCCTCGGTTCCTTCTCGGGCAAGACTCCAGGAGATTGCATCAGAAGCAATGGAGAGCAGTTCTTGAAGCTTTTTTAAGCTTTCCTCCTCTACCACCTTGTCCAGTTCAAAGGCTAAGAACCGATCGTGACGCTTTAACAGAGCTCTGGCATCGCAGTGGCCTACAGCTTGAGGATCGATGGCTGCCTTCCGCAGTGCAGAGAGCACTTCGTTATCCGTCATGCTCAAGTACTCGCACAGGCTTTCTAAATAGCTCCCTTGGGCGTAGAACTGCTTCATGAAACGGGCCAAATGGAAGCTGTAGGCCTTCGAAGAGGAATACTGATAAACCCTTTGATGCATGAAGTGGCGGGCCAATAAAAGTGCTTCACACGACTCCACTCCATCTTCCTCAATTCCTAGCCTAAGGCCCCCTCCAGGATCCCCCGGTATTGGAAGGATGCAAAGCATTTCAATCAGTTGATCATAATCAAAGAGGCCATAAGAAACTCCTGTGCATTGGGCATCGCGCAGAAGATAATCGATCCTGTCCGCGCCAAAAAAATCCCCTGTAATGACCTCTGTCATCACTTTTTCCCATGGAGAAAAGCGCAGATTAAGTCCAATCTCTTCCGCTTTTTTAACTCCAAGCGCCACTTTAATGAGGTCATCAGCAACATTGCTTTGAGGATACTTCTTCTGGAGGGTTGCCCAGATCGGCTTCAACTGGTCCGATCGGATCACAGCAAGAGTCCATTTTTCATGTCCACCTTTTCCAAGAAGCGCTTTTTCGGCAACATGGGAAAAAGGAAGATGCCCTAGGTCATGGCATAGTGCAGCAAGTCTGATCATCTGACGCCAATAGCCCAGATCGCTATCTACTCCGATCTGCTTCGAGGTGATCCTGTCAAAGATCCGGGTTGCCAGCTCCATTGTTCCAAGGGAATGCTCAAAACGGGAGTGCGTAGCGCCTGGGTAGACCAGGAACGAAATCCCTAGTTGATGCAAATAATGTAACCGTTGAAAAGGTTCTGAATCGATCAGCTGCCTCTCGAGTTCATTAAACCGGATAAACCCATGAACGGCATCGTAGATCTTTTTCGTACAGGCTGAATTGTAGACCATCGGTTAATAAGCCCTGCTGCAAGAGCATTTCAACAATTTATCTTGAGCAATATCGTCCCAATCATAAAGGACAAAATTGGCATTTTCATCGTTATGGCAGACAACAAAACCGTGCGTAAAAGGACCAACTTGGCAAGAGGTAGCAGAGAGGGTGTCGGTTTTTGTCGAACCACCCTTTTTTATGGTCATAATAAATTGATTGTTACCTGTCCGGTCATAAAGCTTTAGTTGATTGTTCCCCTGACTAGAAAGGATCAGGTACCCTCTGTTATCGGAGCATCGATAAAGGGAAATCCCTTCCCGGTCCCCTTTGATCCCATCATCTGCTGCAAATCGAGCGACGAGCTCGCCGCCAAGGTCTGGCTCTGCATGAAATTTCAACACGTTAACGTCTTCATCCGAACAGTAAATAAATCCAAGGTCATCGTCAGCGCACATCCCTCCGACAATGTTTCGAATTTCCTTTCCCCCAAAGGCACGAATAGCCTTTCCTTGTACAAAGCCATTTCCATTGTCTTTTAAGGCAATCTGGATCAGATCAGCGTGGCTTTTTCCCTGACTAATAATAGCGGAAACTGCCTTTGTTTTTGGATTTTGATAGAGGGTAAGCCCATAAATTTGATAGTTGGCCCCTGTTAAAATTCCTTCGGGCGCTGTCACATCGATGAGCCTGCGTTGATCGGGATCGATCTTGAAGGCGCGCAACGTATTGTCTGCATGCGTTCCAACAACGAGAATGTCAACTTTTTCAGATCCTAAAGAAAATCCATACCGGATATCCAAACTAATCGGCTTAATAAATGGTCCGTAATAGAAAACGATATTTCCTTGCAAGTCCCAGCCGTAGAGCCCCCCTCCCCCTTTTTTGTCATTGCCGATAATAAGACTTAAATCCCGGTTAGTCGGGTGGATCCAGATCGTGCAATCATCAGCATCCCCTGCCACAGATTCTGTTTTAACCTTTGGAAAAACAGAAGCCAAGCCAGCATTGCAAGAATTAAGCATCGGTACAAGAGAAGCTAAACACAAAGCTAGGATTTTTTTAAGCATTAGGAATCTCTGGTCTAGGGCGGCTTTCATGGATATAGCTCGCTGTCACTTCGACAAATTCCGCTTTTCTTTGAAGCTCCTTAATGCTCCTTGCACCGCCGTAGGTCAATCCACTACGGACGCCTCCGAGGAGCTGATTAATCAGCTGCTCTGCGCTTCCAGTGACAGGGCCCCAGAAATCGATCCCTTCAGCTACTGTTTTTTCCTTTAATCCGCCATAATAGTCATTTTGAAAATCTTCACTGGCCTGACCTCGAAATTTTGCTTCTAAGCCAGATGGGTACCTGTCTGACTTTCGTTTTGGCGCAGCACTCTCTTTCGTCATTGCAAAAAGCTTGCCAATCATCACCGTGCTTGCACCAGAGGCCAAAGCAAGAACAACATCGCGGCTATTGCGGATGCCGCCATCAGCGATAAGAGGGACCCGCAGCTTTTCCGCAATTTTTGCGCAATCGTAGATGGCCGAAAATTGGGGAACGCCAAATCCAGTGACGATCCGTGTCGTGCACGCAGCTCCCGGCCCTACGCCGACCTTGACAGCGTCTGCGCCTGCATTAACCAGGTCATGGTAGGCCATCGCTGTACAAACATTGCCAGCAATAATTTCCCTGTCCGGGTGGGTTCTTTTTAGCTCGTGGATGAAATGGAACATCCGATCGGAATGTCCGTGAGCAACATCGATGCAAACTCCCGCAGCTCCTAAGTCGAGCAACTTCCTCGTTTCATCAATTTTCTGAATCCCGCAGGAAATAAATGTAGATTGAGCGTACTTCTTGACCCAAGTTTCTTGGACATCGAATGTTGTAAAACGGTGGAAGATCGGAACAGTCCCATGCTTGATCAACAGATCAGCAAGTTCATCACTGATCGACGTATCCATATTCGCACAGAGGATCGGAATCTGGATTTTCTGATTTTTGGTAAGCCAACTTTCCAAACACGGCTCTGTTCGGGATGGAACGTTATTGAACTGGGGAACTAAAGCCACATCATCGAATGTATAGCTTCGTCGAAAAGTCATGGGGTCACCTCATATAATGATGTTAAATTCAAGATTATAGCAGAGCTTTGGGTTTTCACTTAAACGATTATTTGCTATAGTTTTGAAACATGATCAGCATCACTATTCTTACTAAAAACTGTGAACAGACACTCCGGCCAACCCTTGAATCATTAAAAGATTTTTCCGAGATAATCGTGTTGGATACAGGATCAATAGACTCGACCCTGGATATCGCTAAAAAATTTCCTAATGTTAAAGTGATCAAAGGGACTTTTATCGGGTTTGGACCAACCCATAACGCAGCGACCTCGCAAGCGACCCATGATTGGATCCTCTCCATTGATAGTGATGAAGTTCTCTCTCAAGAACTCATTAATGAGATCAAGCAGCTTAAACTCGATCAGGACCAGGTCTACTCGCTTAATCGAAAAAATTTTTTTAATAAAAAATGGATCAAATGGTGCGGGGGCTGGCATCCTGACCGTGTCGTCCGACTCTATCATCGCCAAAAAACCCGTTTCACCGATGCACGGGTCCATGAAAAAATTATCTCCAGCCACCTTCATGTTGTGGAGTTAAACGCCCCTCTTTTTCACACACCCTATCGGGGTATTGGCGACTTTTTATCAAAGATGCAAGCCTACTCGACCCTATTTGCCGAACAAAACCAACAGGAAAAATCTTCTTCGACCTGGAAGGCTATCCTGCATGGATGGCAAGCATTTATTAAAAGTTATTTTTTTAAAAGAGGGTTCCTCGGCGGCAAGGAGGGCTTCATCATCTCAATCTACAATGGCCATACAGCATTCTACAAGTACCTAAAACTCATGGAAGCTAATGAAAAAGGCGATTATCGAACAGATTGAAAAACTCCAGTTGTTAGAGCCAATTGTAAAACCCCTATCGCATCCTTTGTCATCATGAAAACTTTTAAGATCGGGTACTAGGCGATGTTATTTTTATTAGCTTGTCTCATCTGCTGCAGCTTCCGATAATTCCCCGATGGGGCCAAGCTTTCTTACTTCTAACTGGGATTCTGCGATGAGAAATTTTTGATGACCTACTTGGACAAGGTAGAGCATGGATTTAGGGCTTAAAGGCTTTCTTTCAATCACCTGAATAGACAGGTTCGATCCAAAGCCCCGCAATCTTCCTTGCCCAAGTCTACGAACGACCCAAAAAGTCAAAAAGACAAATAAGATAAGCACAACGACAGTAACGATCATTTTGATGAAGGCGCCTTCATAGGAGGGCGATTGGGATTGGGAGGCTGGACTAGAATGCTCCGTATGAAAGGGGAAATCATGAACCTCAGAAGCTGGAGAGGGCTCTTCTGTAGGATTTGTAGGAGCTGGTGCGGGGGTAATCTGTTCTTTCTTTGCTGGCCCATCCGCAGATACAGGGTGGATGCTCGTGAATAGAAGCCCAGATAAGAGTAAAAATAAACGTAACCTTTTGTTCATTACGCCTCCTGGCTTAAAGGGACAGTCTGTATGCTTTTTCGTTTTTTTTCAACGGTTATTGTGGCATTACCGGATGAATTTTGCTAGTCTAAACGGCACTTTAGAATTTAGGAGGCTTTATGGAAAGGCATAAGGGATGGATCGCTTTAGATATCGATGGGACGATCACCGACCAGCTGCACCATGTGCCGTCCGAGGTCTGCCACTATCTGAAATTTTTGCACCAAGAGGGCTGGCAGCTCGTTTTCATCACAGGAAGGACTTTTTCTTTTGGATTTAGTGCACTCCAATTTCTTGATTTTCCTTTTTTCCTCGCCGTTCAAAACGGGGCCGACATCTTAATGATGCCAGAGAAAAAGCTTGTTTTCAGATCCTATCTTCCAAGAAGCATAATTTCTTCTCTAGAAAAAATTTACACTGACCAGAAGGAGGACTTCATTATCTATGCCGGATACGAACATGGAGACTTTTGCTACTACAGGCCTAGCCACTTCTCTCCAGAGCTTACGATCCATTTGGAAAAGATCAGGTCCTTTTCACCCGAACCTTGGCGAGCAGTTGATACATTTAAGTTTGCTCAGAACGAGAGCTTCCCTCTAATTAAATGCTTGGGATCGAAAACGTTGATGCTCCGAGTCAACGCTTCCTTAAAAGGGCTAGAGGGGATCGTTACATCGTTGATCCGCGATCCTTTAGCCGAAGGGGTCTACCTCAACTTAGTAACAGATCAGCAAGCTGACAAAGGAAAAGCTTTAGAAAAAACGATCGCCCATTATGGCAAAAGGGGCAGGGTCATTGCTGCAGGAGATGATAGGAATGATATTAGCATGCTTAATATCGCCGACTTTAGCGTTGTGATGCAGACAGCACCCCTAGAAATGCATGAAAAAGCCGACCTGATCGGCAAACCTGCAACAGAGTTGGGAATTATTGACGCATTAAAAGAGGCGACAGCAGATGTTAGATAGCCTAGAAGAAATGAAGAGAAAGCCAGTTGAATTAAACTTAGCAGCTGGAAAAAAGCGGAAAAGCACTCAGACGGGGTTTATCCATTATTGCTACACAAGCCCTCCTGGAGAGCAGCAAGACACCATTCCCCTCTATGAAAATTTTTGCTACACACTAGCGATGCTGCGCAGCCGGTTAAGCGATCATGTGCTTGAAGCTAAAACTCTCTTGGAAAAACTGATTGCTTTTGAAGTAGGCGGCAATTTTCCGATCTATTTGCATGAATACCCTGAGTGCAATGACCGAAGCCTAAGCTTGCACATCCTCCCCGTCTTATTCTGGGCTCTTCGCGATTTCCATTCAGTCTTGGGCGACGCGCTCTGTACTCAACTTGATAGGATGATTGAGCGAATATTGCTTCATGCGGAGCGGATCCATGCAGAAAAACCTCTTGGAGCGGCCGCCTGGGTCAAGTGGACAGCTTACACGGACCCTAGACAGCTCAATAAACAGACATTCAAGACAGCTGCCGATTGGGCACATTATCTGATCTCTTTACAGATCGCTCATGCTAAAGGCACTGACATTTCAAAGTGCCTTGCAAACATAGGAAATCGATGGAACTCTCAATTGCATACATTCTTGGGGCCTAATCTTCAAGAAAAGACAGAGCCTGAGCTCACCCTCTTCGATCTGTTTTTTGGGCATGCCCAGAATTCTTATGCAACCCGCGCTCTAATCGATCATCCGATCCACTTGCAAGCAGCTCTTGTCCATCCTATCCATTCCATCGACTCGGTTAAAACAGGGTCTTTCGAACACTTCCTTTCAGACGATCCCCGTCAAGGGTATGTAGCCTTTTGGGGAGATAAAAAGCTAACACATAGCTTATGTTGCGATCACCGAAGGAGCTCAATGGAGGGCAAGATTGCAGAGAAGGACGCCGAGCTTCTCTTTACCTTACCGGATGGATGGGAGCCTACCGAACAACCCGAAATGTCCTTGAGCTTGTTTTGTAACTTAGCAGAGGAGCATAACTTGTCGATCAATGGACAAAAGGGAACAGCTTTTCAAGTTGGTGATCAAATTGAGATCTGCATGGAAGGACGGAAGATCGCTATTGAATTTTCCTGTGTTGAAGGAAACGGCATCTTTTTTGGACATCTGTTGCGCGGTAATCGGCCAACGCAGCAAAGCTGTGTCGGATCCCACCGATTTGATGCGCATGACTGGCAGCTTGCGATCCGCACCATCAGGCGGTCGGCTCACTGCGTGCTTGCGCTAAAAGTTTCTGTAACTTAAATCAATTTCGAACAAAAGGATTCCTCAGCCACGGAAGAATCCTATGACAGATGGCTTTATGTTCGAGCTGCACAGCAATCGAATTGTGATTCAGAATGCAGAGCTGAACTGTCGATAGCAATCCCCATAGCATGCAGACCGTTATCAACATAGAGGGTAACTCCCGAGATGGCTGTAGCTAGCGGAGAAGACAAGAATGCTGCGCTTTGGCCAACCTCTTCGGCGGTGAGGTCTTTATTCAGCGGCGCATTCGCCCTGGAGTATTCGATCATGCTGTCGATAAAGCCAATTGCTCTGGCAGCGCGGCTGCGCAAAGGCCCTGCAGAGATGACATTGATCCGAATGCCCCACTTGCGGCCAGCTTCCCAAGCAAGCGTCCGAGTATCACTTTCTAAGGCTGCCTTCGCAGAGCTCATACCGCCGCCATAGCCAGGAATGACGCGCTCGGAAGCGATGTAAGACAGAGAGATCGCTGATCCATGAATATTGATGTAAGGACCAAAATGGGCGACCAGGCTAACGAAGGAGTAGCTCGATGAGCTCAGCGCAGCCAGATAACCGTTGCGCGACGTGTCTAAAAGAGGCTTTTTAACTTCGGGGCCATTGGCAAGAGCATGGACGAGGATGTCGATTTTTCCAAAATCTTTAGCAACTTGTGTTGCAACTTCTGAGATCGTGTAACCTGTAGCATCGATGTAGCGTTTATTTTCCTTGATTTCTTGGGGGACATCTTCCGGCTTATCAAACGCTGCGTCGAGGGCGTAAACCTTGAGGTACTCCATTTTTTCTCCATTAGAAAGCTGGCGTGACTCGTCGAACTTCCCTTGAGCCCATGATGTGGTGAAAATTTTCAAAAGAGGGGTCCAAGTGCCAATGATGATCTCTGCACCCGCTTCTGCTAGCGCTTTAGCAATGGCCCAGCCATATCCCTGATCGTCGCCAATCCCTGCGATAAATGCTTTTTTTCCCTTTAGATCGATGTTTAACATAGGCCTTTTTCCTCAAAAAAAAATTACTATTTTACAGCGTAAGCTTGAAGGAGAAATTTTAGCATATTTTCAGGAAATTTGACAACCACTTTAAGGACGTGCTCCAGGGCATAGAAACCTGGAAAAAAATTTTCAACGCTTTTTCTCTATAGCCTGGGTTTACAGTGGCAGCAAACTACCTGGTGGCTATACCGACTTTCATAGAACTTTCCTTGGAAAGAGCATTCAATGATGCATTTTGAATTTAAAACTCCCGTTATTAATCTAAAATCTCCAACGAAAAGCAGCATTGATTTCGTTCACCTTAGTCCCTTCTCCAAACTCCCCTTGGTACCCAACAGAAAAGTCAAGTCTCCCCTCACGAGAAGCTAAGAATTGAGCTCCAACAAGGATTTGATCAATTGTTTCATGAAAACTTTGAACAGTGAAATCTGACTCGCATATTTTC
>CAZOKX010000049.1:0-12706 GCA_964580785.1 uncultured bacterium | reverse complement strand
TTTGCAGTAATGGGGTTGATTTACACGTGGCTCAAAAATTTATTCGGATAGGTTCGTAATACCATTTATCAAAAATAACTTTTATAGCATAATTCTCTGATTTTTCGATGCGATCGACTTTTTGCCACCTTGGCCTCCCAAGCGGCAATAAAATATGGAGTTTCGAAAAAATTCAGACACATGGACTCTACGAGTATGTCCGTTGAGGGGGAATACGAAAGCGATCTCAAACAGTTTATGATCTACATGATGTCGAGTCAAGATGGGGATGTTCCTCTACTCGCTCAGACAGTTGCGGGGAATAGCTCCGATAAAAAGCTTTTTAGAGAACGACTCAGAGCTTTGAAGGAACAAATTCAACAGGGGCGTGAGGAATACATTAAGACTTTAAGTTTGCGCACACGGTTCTCCGTTCGAGTTTTAGATTGCTGAAGCAAGGTTACGGTTCAAACTGAACTATGCCAAATTTTTGTCGTGTATGGGAGGTCTTTATGTCCGAAAAGCCATTGTATCCCGGACGCGTGATAGTAAGGCTGTTGCATGGTCGAGAGTCACCAGGCGGTCTTCTTCGATTACAAAAACTTGGTGGGGATGGATGATCTCGCAGAGGTTTTTAAGGCTTTCGCATTTGAGGACGATGAAGTCGACCTCGGCAAGGGAAGAAAGAAGGGAGACAAACTCTTCATCAGGATCGTTATCTCGGACATAAACGATCAATTTTTTCTCAGAATCTCGAGAGGCCAGTTTCCTCAGAGACCTAAAAAGCGTTGTTGACATCCCTTGCCTGCTATCTAAACCAAGGACCGAATAACGCTTTCCCTTTAGAGCTTGCTGCAGAGCATACAGGTGTTCTTCATCGAAGATCTTATTTTCGACGTCGTACTCAAGAAGCCGCTCGGCCATTTCAGAGATATTGATCCGGGCACAGCCAAGCCTTTCAATCGCCATTCCAGCAGCGATATTGGCTAATTGCGCGCCATAGCGGATATCAAGCTCATTAGCTAATGCAACACTGATCATAGCAAGTACGGTATCGCCAGCTCCGGTCACATCTTTAACTTCTTTAGAGCGCACAGGAAAATCGACCCGGTGCCCTGAACTATTAAAAAGGGAAATACCCGCCTCTGAACGGGTAATAAGAAGCATTTCAGAACCGCAATTCTTTAAAATGTTGGAAGCCACACTCTCTAAATTTTCTTCCGCAGGTAATTTTGCGGCCGCATAGGCCTCTGTTAAATTAGGCTTAATAACGGTTGCTCCGTGGTACTTAGAAAAATCGTCTCCTTTAGGATCAACGATCACAGGGATCTCTTTTTCCCGAGCCATTTCGATGATTTTTTTGAGAAGAGATCGAGACAAAAATCCTTTGCCATAGTCCGAGATTGCAACGATGTTGACCTTGTCAAGGACTGGCGATAAGCGGTCTAACACCTGCTCTTCGACGCTTTCAGACAAAGAACTTACCGTCTCAAAATCCACGCGCAGCACTTGCTGAGCATCGGCAATGAGCCGATTTTTGACCGGAGTCTTATACCCCTTTTGCGAAAAGATATTCTCCGTATCAACCCCTTCGCTTTCAAGAGAGTCGCGTAACTGCTCTCCGGCAAGATCATAACCGATGCGGCCAACAGCGATCACTTTTGCGCCGAGGGAGACCAGGTTTAACACTACGTTTCCAGCGCCGCCCGGTCTGCTTTCCTCCTTCTGAACATGGAGAACGGAAACGGGCGCTTCGGGGGATATTCTCTTCACCTTTCCCGTTGTGTATGTATCAAGCATAAAATCCCCGATCACAAGAACACGCACAGGGCTGAATCGGCTTAACATCCCGCTGAGTTTTACCATCTTTCATCCTTAAGTAAGTAATTTCTAACATAGTCGGCAACACCTTCATCCGTAGAAAATTCACACGAAGACTTGGTGTTTGGCAAACCCGCCTTTTCCTTATATTTCGACATATCGGCGCATGTGTAGTTTTGATACTGACCGATAAGCCCCCTAGGCATATCAATGTATTCAATCTGCGGAGGTTTCTCAAGAGCCTTAAATAAGGAATTAGCAAGCTGGTTCCAAGTCGTGGTCTTGCCCGATCCAATGTTAAAGATACCTGTTAAGTCATTTTCAAGGAAGTCGCAGGTCATGCGGACCGCATCTTTGACATAGATAAAATCACGGCACTGCTCCCCATCGCCGAATCGGTCAGGCTCTGATGATTTGAAAAGCTTGATCAGCCCTTCTTTTTGTGCAATCGGAAACATCTTATAGACCATAGAAGCCATCCTCCCCTTATGGTTTTCATTAGGACCGTAGACGTTGAAGTACTTCAAGCCAACGACCTGATTAAGAAGTCCTTGCTGTTTGAGCCAAAGATCAAAGTAGTACTTAGAAAATCCATAGAGATTAAGGGGTTTCAAGTTTTCAATTTCAGCATGGTTATCGATAAACCCTTTGGTCCCATCTCCATATGTCGCAGCAGAAGAGGCGTAAATGAACCGATGCCCGTGGGCCAATGCATATTCGGCAAGGCGCACCGAATAGCGGAAATTGTTCTCCATCAAGTAATTTCCATCGGTCTCCATCGTATCAGAGCAGGCGCCTAAATGGATAAACGCTTCAATATCCCTCTCTTTCCCCTCAAGCCGCTGAAAAAGTTCGTTTCGGGAGATAAAATCAACACATTTTTTATTAACAAGATTTTTCCACTTTTCCGTCTTTTTAATGTCATCGACAAGAAGGAGGTTATTAAATCCTTTCTCATTGAGATATTTCACGCAGCAAGAACCGATAAAGCCAGCAGCCCCTGTGATGATAATCAGTTGATCATCGTACAATTTCATAACCATGAGTCCTTGAAAAACTATCGAATATTAGAGTATATCAAACACAAGGGAATTCATACCAGTTTCCGTTAGTGCGGGAAACAAAAGAGGCAGGATAGAAATCGATTCCAGGGATCTGGGGAGCACGGCATAGGCCTAAGCAAAAAAACGCGGTCCCGCTTCCTGTCATGGTCACATGAGTGAATCCAAGCTCCATGAGCTTTTCCTTAAGGCTGGCAAGGGCGGGCATTAAAGAAAAGGCGGGGGCTTCAAGATCGTTAAAATAATGAGGCTTACCATCCATCAACTCCATTAAGTACTGGTCGGGATCCCTCTTGGGAAGTTCAGATGGCCGGCAATGCCGATAGACAAGCGGGGTGGAAAGGCCTTCTTGAGGTTTAGCAATCCATATCAGGGTATCTGGCGTCCTCCCAACGTTTTTAATCTGTTCTCCTCGCCCATAGCAATAAGCCGTTCCGTTTGAAAAAAAAAAGGGGGCATCGGAACTAAACCCCCCAGTCCACTGGCATAATAACTCTTCAGGAATAGGTTTTGGCGAAAGGGCATTGAACGCCCACATCGCAGTGGCGGCATTGCTGCTTCCGCCGCCAAGCCCCGCTTGCATTGGTATTTTTTTCTGTAAATGGACATGGGCCTTAAACTGATACCCAGTTTGACAGCGATACGCCTCTAATGCTTTGGAAATCAAATTGGAACTATCGCAGGGAACGTCGGAATGGTCACAGGTAAGCCGATCTTCTTCTGCCAAAGACACGGTGAGCGTATCGCCAAGAGAAATGGCTTGATAAAGCGAGGCTATTTCATGAAACCCATCTTCTCGTTTGTAGAGCACGCGGAAGAACAAGTTCAATTTTGCAGGGGAAAAAAGAGTAAGGCTCACAACAACCGAGTGTAAATCCCCCTTCCTCTTCTCGTTATGATTAGGAGAAAAAGGAAGGGGTGAACGATTTTTTATTGATTAGCTTCTTCAGCAACCTGCGCTTCGCTCATCACTTTAAGTGTGATTTGAGCTGGAACACCTTCTTTAAGCTTTAAAGCAATCGGATAAACACCGAGTTGCTTGATTGGTTGCAGAAGGATAATATTGCGTCTTTCAAGCTTAACATCTTCTTTTTCAAAAAGACGGGCGATATCTAAAGCTGTGACAGATCCATACATGTGACCATCTGGATCAACTTTGACTTCAACAGTTAGGACCATTCCATCAACACGCGCAGCAAGCGTTTCAGAATCTTTCTTATCGACTTCTGCTTGTTTAGCACGCTCTTCTTTAAGGCGCGTCTGGAGACGCAATGTGAACTTATCCGCAACAACCGCTTTCTTTTTCGGAATCAAGAAATTGCGAGCGTAGCCTGGCTTAACAGAAACGAGATCTCCGCTGCGGCCTAGATCATCGACATCTTCGATCAGTAATAATTGATTACCCATATTAATTCTCCACTTCGGCTTAGTCTTGAGCAACAAATGGCAATAGTGCCATGTGCCGCGCTCTTTTAATAGCTTGAGCGAGCTGCCGCTGATGATAAGCAGACACTCCTGTAATGCGGCGCGGGATAATTTTCCCTCTTTCCGTGATAAACTGGCCAAGAGTTTGGATATCCTTGTAGTCGATATGACGGATTCCAATGGCAGTGAATGGACACTGTTTCCGTTTTTTTACAAAAAACCCTTCAATAGGGACTGTTTTTTTTGGTGCAATGCTCATGGTCTTCCTCACTCTTGAATAAGCTGTTTAAACTCGATTTTTTCTGGAACCTTTTCCGCACGCAACGTCATAAAGCGCAAAAGGTCTTCATTCAGATGGTACTCTTTCCACATCTCAGTCATAACCGCTGTTGGAACAGAAAAGTATAGAAGATAGTAGTAACCTTCTCTTCGTCCATTGATCTCATACGCGAGCTTTTTCCGTCCTTGATCGAAAGTCTTATGGATCTCTCCACTCCGCCCTTCGATGCTGGATGTGATTTTATCAAGCGCTTTTTGACGCGCCTCATCACTAAGGGTTGCACTCAGAATGTACATCCCTTCGTAAAGATGACTTCTCTGCTTTGCCATCGTTATTTCTCCTGATTTTCAGATTCTAATTTTTTTTCCTTCGCATTTGCCACCTGCATGGCTGCTGGCCCTCCTTTCTCCATGTACAGGAGAAGGATATTGGCAGCACTTTTCACCATCTGATCAACTATTGGGCCCTCTTCGAGGCTGAACGTTCCCAGAACATAATCTGCAAGATCTCCTCCGGAGGGACTTCCCACCCCAATACGAAACCTCATATATTGGTCAGTTCGCAAATGCGCCTCTACACTTTTTAAACCGTTGTGCCCGCCAGCGCTTCCCCTTGCTCTGATACGCATCCTTCCTAAGGGGAGGTCGACATCATCGCTGATAACAAGAAGATGATCAATCGGGACTTTGTAATAATCCAAACACCTTCTAACAGCATCGCCGCTGCTATTCATGAATGTTGTAGGCAACAATAGGAATAGCTTTCTCCCATTAACCTCACCCTGAGCAAGCTGACCCATAAGGTGCGATGCATGTCGAAAATTCATTCCCCTTTGCTGCGAAAAGGCCTTGATAACTTCAAAACCTATATTATGACGCGTATTGCGATAAGCGTCACCAGGGTTTCCAAGACCGACGATTAAAGAAGCAATCTCACTCACAACCATTATCTCTTCGCAATCACAACCATAACTTCATCTGCGCCAGCTAAAGGACGTACTCCTTTCGGCATAGCGATGTCCTTTAGACGCCTAGATTGGCGGATTCCTAAATCGCGAACATCAATGATGAATTCAGCAGGAATATGCTTTGGCAAGCATTCGACTTTAACGTGACGGGTCACTTGACGTAGAAAGCCACCAAGCTTAATCCCCACGCAGTCAGCAATGCCTGTGCAATTGACAGGAACTTTAACACTAACAGAAACATCTTCTAAAAGCTCCTCGAAGTCGATATGGGAAACTTTGTAGGTTGTCAAATGATATTGGATATCCTTGATGATCGCCTTTCTTTCTTTCTTCCCGTTTGTCAACGTGAAGATCGTTGTAGGAAGCTGGCCTGGAAGGACCCCGCGGAGGATAGCGGCAAATTCAACGCCCTCTACAATCAATTTTTCCGGTTTACTGCTAGAAGAATAGATAATAGCTGGGACATTCCCTTCACGCCGTATCTGTTTGATATCGCCTTTCTTGTCTCCTTCGCGCGATTTCACTGTCAGTTTCATAAGTTTTCTCCAAATATTAATTCAGCATGCTTTGTAAGCATGGATTCTTTTTAATCGAGCTTAAAATATCCGTGGTTTTTTAGCCGTAGAGAGAGGAAATCGACTTAGCTTCGGCAATATATTCTATCGCCTTGCTAAATAGGGGAACGACCGAAACAACTTCGATCCTACTGAGATCTGTCCCTCTTTTAATGGGGACTGTATCCGTCATTAGCATCTTTTCAATCGCACTTTCCTCGAACGCACCTCCAACCATCAGTCCATGTGTGACAGCTGCAAAAACACGTTTTGCGCCTCGGTCTTTACACACGAATGAAGCTGTTTTCAGCGTTCCTCCTGTCGAACACATATCATCAACGAGAAGGACATCTCTTCCTTCCACGTCGCCGATCAGGGCACTCATCTCGACCTGTTTTGCATTTACCCGACGCTTATCAACAATGGCTAGATCGACCTTCAACGCTTCCGCAAAGGACCGAGCTAACCGGATGCTTCCGATATCGGGTGTTACAACAACACACCTATCCATCTTTAACCTCCGCAGACTTTCCAGGAGCACTGGACGCGCATAGAGATTATCGAGCGGGATATCGAAAAATCCTTGGATTTGCTCTGTATGCAAATCCATCGTCAAAACACGAGTCACACCCGCTTTCTCGAGCAAATTAGCTACGAGCTTAGCAGTGACAGGCTCGCGCACCCTTCCTCTCCTGTCCTGCCGAGCATATCCAAAATAAGATATAACGGCATTGATGGAACGGGCTGACGATCGCTTTAAAGCATCGACTAAAACCAACAATTCCATGAGATAGAAACTGGGACGTCGTGCGATAGATTGCAAGACGAAGACATCCCGGCCACGGACGCTCTCTAAAATTTGAGCACCTATCTCACCATCTGGAAATGTTTCGATGACCGCTTTCCCAAGATTTATGCCAAGACATTTTCCAATTTCCTGAGCAAGCTCAGGATGCGATGTCCCTGCAAAAAGCATGAACGTGTTTTTGCCTGGCATTCGAATCGTTGGGTATTTCGTTCACTTAAATGATTTGGGGTGGAAGGATTCGAACCTCCGAGTGGCGGTACCAAAAACCGCTGCCTTACCACTTGGCGACACCCCATCGCATCAATGGATCAATTTATAATGCCATCATCTTAAACACCATTAGAATATTTTGCAATGCGAAACTCTTTTGCTTTAAGAAGAGGGACTTTTTGAGAATTTTTCTGACTTGTTGCGCTTAGGAATTTCTAAAATTAAATTAATTTTTTATAGCGGCGGGAAGCTTGATAATGTTCAATCACAGGCTCTTCGGTCAATTGGAGATCGCCTCGGTGATCAACGATTTTCGCGTAGGTATAGGGCAAGCTGTCAAATTCTGCAGTATTCTCTGCGCAGTAGAGGGCATCCCGCAGCGACATCTGGTCCCAAAACTCCTCTTTTCTTCCGACCCGGTTGATCCCCTCTTGACTCCGCTTAGACCACAGGCGAAGTAAAGCATCTGCCCCTGAGGTATAATTAGCATAGACCGTTCCTGACATGATATGGGAAGGATGATCGATGGGAATATCGAAATTAATCCGGACGGCAAAGTCTTTTGCAAACACGGGCAACTCCTCCGGCTGTTTTTTAAAAATTGCATCAGCATCGACCCAAAGAACGGATCTTTTTAACTCTTGAAGCTTCCGATGGATAAAAAAAGGCTTATAGGCGCAATTGATCTCCCAGCTTCCGAACGACTCAATGGGTTCGATATGAGAAAGAATTTCAAACTTTTCGCAAGAGGCAATCAAATTTTGGACCTCAAGCTGGTAGAACGTATTTTTTGTATAAAAAGAAACGACGATGGGTAAAGGCATGTCCACCTTCTTTTTCTGATAGAAGAAAATAACCGATCCCATTTAAACAGAGAAATGCAAGCAAGTAAACTTAAAAATTAGCTTTCAGCTTTAAAGTAACCATGCATATCATTCATATTGCAACAGAGCTTGCTCCCATTGCAAAAGCCGGCGGCCTCGGCGATGTCATTTATGGACTTTCTAAGGAGCTATGCAAACTAGGGCACCAAGTCGAGATCATCCTTCCAAAATTCGACTGCATCGATTTTTCCCACATCCAACATCTAAAAGTAGAGATGCGCGAGCTATGGTCTTTTGATGGGCCTTACCGGTTTAATAATACAATCTGGAGCGCACAAGTTGACGGTCTTAAAGTCAACTTGATCGAACCGCACCACCCCGATTACCTCTTCAGCCGCGGAATGATCTATGGATGCCCGGATGATATCAACCGGTTTTCTTACTTTTCGCGCGCAGCAATGGAATATCTTTTTAAAGCCGGAAAACAGCCCGATGCTCTTCATGCCCATGATTGGCCTACTGCTTTGATCCCTGTCCTCTATAAAGAGATGTACATGGCATTGGGGTATCGAATCAGGGGAACCATCTTAACAATCCATAACCTAGAACACCAAGGAAGATGTCCTCCTTCCCAGCTCTCTCGAGTTGGATTGAGAGGAGAAAGTTATCTGACCTCTGAGAAAATGAAGGACCCGCATCATCTCACGCTTGTTAACCTGCTCAAAGGGGGGATCGTCTATTCAGACCAGATCACAACTGTTTCCCCCAATTATGAAAAAGAGATCCTAACTCAAGAAGGGGGATTCGCCCTCGAAGAGACGTTAAAGAAGCACAAGGCTAACCTATCAGGAATCCTCAATGGGATTGACGAAATCTTCTGGAACCCCCATACGGACCAATATCTCCTTAAAAAATATGAAACACACCAGGTGAACACGGCTGAAAAATTATCTCAGGTGTTAGAGGGGAAAAAAGAGAACCGGCGCCTTCTGCGCACCCATCTTCATCTCGAAGATTCTGACAAGCCGGTTGTTGCCTCCGTCACGCGCCTCGTCCCTCAGAAAGCTCCCGAGCTCATCAAGTCTGCCCTAAAACGAACAGTAGAAAAAGGGGGACAATTTATCCTTTTGGGCTCCTCGCCTATTCCAGAAATTCGGAAGGAATTTGAACTGCTCCAGGAGGCATTCAAAAATGATAAGCAAGTAGCCATTTTAATGGACAAGGATGAAGCGCTTGCGCACTTAATTTTTGCTGCTGCTGATATGTTCATTATCCCCTCTATGTTTGAACCGTGCGGTTTGACCCAGATGATCGCGCTTCGCTACGGGGCTATCCCTATCGTTAGATTGACAGGAGGACTAGCAGATACTGTATTTGATATTGAAACATCCAAAAAACCCGTGGAAGAGCGGAACGGCTTCACATTTGATTATCCCGATGAGCAGGGTGTCTTCTGGGCCCTCGACAGGGCATTGGATTGTTATCAGCAAGATCCGAATCGTTGGCATCAACTGATGCGCAACGGGATGAAGGCCGACTTCACATGGAAACAAGCTGGCCTGAAATATGTGAAAATCTATGAACAACTAAAACCATCTGCTAGCAAAGAAAAAATCCCTAAGAAATCCGCAAAGCTTTCTTGATATGCTCACGATAAGCGTAGATATATTCTGCCCCCGAATAGACAGTGTAGACGGCGCTAACCAAAACAGCATAAAAACTGATCGTCTGCAAAAAACTTAAATCTAAGCAACCTAGAGAATAAGGGATCATTAAAATCAGGATAAAAAAGCCAATGACCGCTTGGATCACCGCCTTGATTTTTCCCGAAAGGCGGGCCGCTAATGCAAATCCTTTTAAAGCACAAAGGGTGCGCAACGCACTGATGATGGCGTCTCGATAAAAAAAGACAGCAACAAGGAGAATGGGAAGCTGGATGGCCCCCTGCGTGAAAGACAGGAGGATCGAAAGCCGGAAAATGCTATCTGCCATTGGGTCTAGCAGCTTTCCGAGATCGGTTACTTTTTTTTGCTTGCGAGCAATGAACCCATCAAACAGGTCTGATAGCTCGGAGAGCACAGCAAGCGCAATAAGCAAGTAGGGAAGCCAAAAAAGGGTAATCCCCAATGCTTGGTAATACATATAGACCACAATAAAAAGCGGGCCAAGCAAAATACGAGAAAGTGTAAGCGCTATTGGAATACTCAAAATCAATCCATCAGTTCATTTTTTGCGATGTATACTTTTTTTGCCTATTTTCTTCCACTTCTTACTTAATTCTGGATCAAAAACAGCGGGTTTTTTTCTCCTCTTTTCTGAAGAGCTAGCTGACCACAGGCTGCTGCAATGTCTTTGCCCTTCGTATAGCGCCAGGTAGTAATGATCCGATGCTTTTCTAAAATTTCACGAAACGTCTCAATCGCTTCTTTTTGGGGTCGGTTAAGATGAAGTCCTGGCACTGGGTTATAGGGGATAAGATTGACCGTGCAGGGCTGCTGACGAACCAACTTTGCAAGTTCTTCTGCATGCTCGGGACGATCGTTAATTCCTGAGATCAACGTATATTCATAGGTGATATCCCGATGGGTCGTCCTAGCATAATCGAGCATTGCCCCCATGATCTCCTCTAGCTGATAACGTCGGGCATACGGAATGATTTTTTTGCGGATGTGCTGATTTGGAGCGTGGAGCGAGAGGACCAAATTAACTTTGAGCTCTTCGCCCATGAAACGGCGGATCCCCTCGACAACGCCGACTGTAGAGACGGTAATCCTTCTCTGCGAAATATTTAGCCTAAGGGGATCGTTTAAGAACTGGATCGCTTTAATGACCGCTTCATAGTTTTCAAACGGCTCACCCATTCCCATAAAAACGACGTGAGAGACCCTTTCCCCCTTTTCCTGCAAATATTGGTGGATGGCAAAGACCTGTTCGAAAATCTCGCCAGCAGTCAAATTGCGGATAAACCCCTCTTTTCCTGAGGCGCAAAACGCGCAGCGCGCCGGGCACCCCACTTGGGATGAGACGCAAACGGTACGCCTATCTCCAGAGCAAATTAAGACAGACTCAACTAACTGATGATCGTGGAGCTCCCATAGGAACTTGATCGTTTCCGAATCATTGGAGTGCTGAACGGAGACCTGGACAAGGCTTCTCCAGTGGAATGCGGAAGAGAGCTTGTGGCGAAGAGGCTTGTTCAAATCGGTCATCTCCTTCCAATCTGTTTTCAAACGCTCATAGGCCCAATTTAATATTTGCTTAGCGCGGAACGGTTTTTCACTCTGAGCAAGAAGCCATTCAGCCCATTGTTCTAATGAGAGTTCGTGGGCGTGAAGGGTCATTTAAAATTCTCTGACTTCATATTTCTAATCCAGCATATTTGACATCTAAATCTTCTCTCAGCTTCTTCTCGATGCGCAATGATGTGGTGTTCGAGAGTTTCGCGCGTGTTCGTAATAGAGGTTTTAGACACTTTCAGCTCAGCCCTTCGTAGGAAGTCGGTCCCAAATTGGAGCAATAAAGCAAGAACAGATGGAATGGCGTGCAAGCGCGCTTGTAAAATAAGCGGAACAACAACAGGAAAAGACCAGCTAAGTTTTTCAATTCCTTGCATCTGAACCATAAAGAACCCTCTTTGATAAACTTTTAATTCACAGTGACAAGTTCATTATTTTGGACGCCCATTTTAAGCCATTGACCCAAATCGATGCAAACTCTTTTATAGCTGAAATAATTACTTTTCAACGAGTTTTTCATGCAATCGCCATAGAGCCATATCAAAGATTTTAACATTTTGAGCAGTGGTGAGAAACCACGATTCTTACCAAAATGGATCAAGAAGATCTGGGATATTTTCCCACCATATTTTTCCCGCGTGTACTCTAATAATAGAAAACTCATTCACATCAGGATTAGGTGGAAAATTTACCCATAGTATTTGAAGCTCTATTTTTTTTTCTTGTAATACAAGATCGAATATACTTCCTTTATCATACAGCATTTCTAATTTTCCAAAAAATAAAACATCGTTAAAAAAAATCTTGCTTATATTTTCTAGATGAAGTTTACCCTTAATTCGATGAAATTTTGAAAGAGCGACCTTGTCTTTCAGATCCTCCTCATCTATTTGGGAACTTTGCATGGACACTTCCATTTTATCGAAAGTATGATTTATATTGATAATAGCTCCATCGTGAAAAAAAGGAGCATAATAAAAAAAATCAATCTTTTTCATTTAATTCCACCAAATCTTATCTGGAGAGTAAATATGAGACTTATCATGACCGTCGGGCACAGGATTGCTTTGCCCATCTAAATATTCATCTTTCCAATTTGTTTTATTTGGATTAGGTCGATGATAATGATCTTGAGCTTTATGCCCTCGTTCACCAGGTTTTCCTTTATCGTGTCTTAGTTTTTCGCCCGTTTTTTCATTTTCAAATGTCCTATGCCCCTTTTTGCCTGCACCAGGATGAGTTGTTTCCTTCCAACCAGGTCTTTTTAATAAATCATCTGGATTTGCTGGCAAGCTTGGATCTACACTGCCGCTCTTTAGATTCGAATAAGACCGATTATCTAAGCCAGGCGTCAAATCTCCCGAATAATAGTCCTGTATGGAGGGATATCCTCGATCATTGAATGTTTCTGCAAGTTTATACCCACCATAAACAACGGCCCCAGTTACTGCTGTATATGTAAGCGCAGTGACGCAAGCAGATATAGTCGGTAGAGCCAGCTCTATACCCCAAAACAAAAGAGGAATTGCAAAAGCAAACTC
>CAZOKX010000048.1:0-12940 GCA_964580785.1 uncultured bacterium | reverse complement strand
ATTTTACTTTATCACACTCAACCTCAATCCACTAAACCCATTATTGAGGTTATTAAACCTCGGTAAAATGTATCCCCTGAAAACAATATTTGCTTTTCTCGACAATAAAAGCAGACACCGCCTGGCGTATGACCTGGAGTGTGAATGACCTTGAAGGAAACCTTCCCCACATTAAGAACGCTCTGACGCTTCTTTTAAGCACGCTTATCCGCACTTCGTTGCAGATTTGTTACCCAGCTTTGAAACATGCCGAAAAAAGTACCGAAAAAGGGGGTGAAACCGATAGAATATTTTGTGATAGAGAGCCCATAACCTCAACTATTTGAGTGTGATAACCAAACAGTATGATCTATGAACCGCTCTCTATTAAGTTTTTTTCCAATCTGGCAATCGACGAGCGTCAGTAAGTTGGTCGCAAAATTGTACAAAGTCGAGGTAATATGAAACATCGTTTTTTCTCTTTTTCCATGCTCCTTTTATCGCTATTCATCACTTGCTTCCAAAACCTCGAAGCTTTTTCCAGAACCGAAGTTTTTGCTAAATACCCGAACGCTTATTTCATTGAAACGGGAAGCTACCAAGGAGACGGAATCCAAAGGGCCATCGAAGCGGGCTTTTCTTGTATTTATTCGATTGAAATCTCCAAATCGCTTTACCAACACTGCAAACATCGCTTTGCCTCAAACCCAGGCGTCCATCTCAAGCTTGGAGATTCAGCAAAAATGCTAGACAAGGTATTGAGTGAGATCGATGCTCCAGCCACATTTTGGCTTGATGGACACTATTCTTCGGGCATAACCGCCAGGGGAGACTCAAACACTCCGATTCTAAAGGAATTGGAGGCAATTGCAAAACACTCAATTAAAACACACACCATATTGATTGATGATATCAGATGCTGCGGAACAATCGACTTCGACTTCGTTAAGCGCGATGAGATCATTAGAGCAATTCTATTGATAAACCCTGCTTACCAGATCCATTTTGAGGATAGCTATTGCGCCAACGACATCCTTGTTGCAAAAATAGAGTGAACGCGCCTAATTCAATTCGGATTCGATCATCTCGATAAAAGTCTGGATGAATGCTTCTGGAGAGTACAGTTTTGCTGGATCGCTTTGTAAAAAATCTTGAATGCGGCTTAAATAGCCTTGATATTCCAATTCGTTCATTGCTAAGAGATAATTGACAAGGTCATTCTGCGTAGCAAAATCTTCTCTGTCGATAAAGCAGTTTTTCGGAATATATGCTTCGACGTTTGATGCTCCCCAATAAATGGGGACAGTTCCCGCATGAAAGCAGTCGAAGATCTTTTCAGTGATGTAGCCAGAAGTATTACGAATGTTTTCATAGGCAAATGAAAACTTGTAGTTTTGGAGAACATCACACTTGGTTGCAACAGGCCCGCAGTAGTTATGAAACCATTGAGGCCACCACTTTCCATACAAATCAAAACAACCCTCTTTGTTCTCTTCAAAGTAGTGGATCACTCTTAGTCTCTCAGAATAGAGCTCTTGGGGATGGGAAGAAGATTTGTTGCATGTAATCATCGCGCTCAATTTTTTTGCTGAAAACTCTTTGGGCGCGATCATCGGACGCAAAACGGGATAACAAAACTTAAAATAGGTTTGATGATCAACTAATTCATCATCCCAAGTGTAAATCTTCGGAAAATAGCTATGATAATCGAAGTTGATGTTATTAGGCACGGTCGATGGGGGCTCCCAAAGAAATAGGACCCGATTTTTTTTTGGAATTTTTGACAATTGACTAAGTTGCTCCGGGAAAATATCAAAAACAACTAAGAGATCGCATTCGCTAATCGATTCTAAAGAAAAGACCTGTTCAATGGCATATCCACGTTTGAAGGCCTCTTCTCTCAGGTCGTGATAGACCTTCAAGCACTCATCGCGATTAAAAGAGGGATTATCGACAGCAAACATCGGACCCCAGTAATTCGTCAGAATGCAAATTCTTTTCGTCCCTGATCCTTCAGAGGCTGATTCATCGCACATCCCTTTAAGGGAAAGCAGCATCACGTGAACTATGATCACACGAAGAAAGTGGAGCATATTTTTCTCTTGTTCGAATGAGCCCTTCTAAATACGTCTGATAAGTCGGATCGACCTTAATGTCATTAAAGGGGGTAGCAATGTTGTACACATAAAGCGTATCCGGAATAAAACGGCTATGAAAGCCTGCCATTTCAAGCATTGGAAACATAAATCCTAAGTCCCAAGCCATTGGAAAAAAAGCTTCATCAAGAAGAAGATCTTCCCTTTTTATATTCTGAAACAGTTGAGCATAGAATGTGCGTAAATGGGTCGTTACCCAATTATATTCTCGAAAAGCATTCGATTCGATCACCTTTGCCGGAAGCTCTGAGGCCCACCCAGGAGAACCGCATGGATAATGGACAAACTGCCCATAGGTCAACCACACTTCAGGATCCGAATACACACCACTCACCTTAGTCAAAACCTGATCATCAAAAAACCAATCATCCCCATCTAAAGTGACAACGATTTCTTGAGGATCACACATGTGAATCGCGTGGTAAATATTGAACAAAGCCCCACTTCTTTTTTTATTGAGGATGAATGTTACGCGGCCTTCTTGGCCACATTGCTTAACGTAGCTTTTTACAAAAAGTCCCGTACAGTCTGGAGAAGCATCATCGATAAAAATAACGCGGTAATTATCGTATTGTTGGAGGAAAACCGAGTCTAAATTCCGTTGGTACCAGTTCTTATTGTTATAGGAAGGGATGACGACAACGATCGGCTTTTCTTCAAAAATCGCAAGAAGCGGCGTGCTGCAGCCGATATAAAAAAGAACAATCTTAAAGAGACTCTTTGCAATCATAGAGCTGTCCTATCCCAAATAAATAAAATGTTGTCAGCATGTGTCGAAATTAGCTCATCGGACACGATTGGGTTCAGCCCAGCCCCTTCAAGAAGCTCAAAAAATTCCCAAGGAGATAATGAATTGATTCCAAAATAAGGTTTTGAGATCTGGTTATAAATCACATAGCCCCGATCAGCCTTTTTAATCACCCGTTCAAAATAATCGAGCTGCGTTTCTCGCGAACATTCAGAGAAGGCATAATTGCTGATCAACAAATCGATCTTTTTTTCAGGCAAATAACTATTTGCATCCAGACAGCTAACGCCTCGAACAAAAAGCGTGGACAAAGATTTTTCGATCAATAGATTGACTTGCGGAAGGTCGTAAATGAAGTATTGGGAAAATCCTTGGAGAGTAGAAAAGATATAGCATTGCCCTCCAAAACCACCACCTATTTCCACAATTTTTGCATCTTGCGGCAAGTCAAATAAATGACCGATATGATCTGCAATCACAATATAGCGAAGGGTAGTTGCTGAAAAAGGACCAAGACCTGGATATAGATAAAGAGCTGGAGCTCCAATCATATCTAATTTTCTAAATTCTTCTAACTGAGAAATAAGATCTGCTCCAGTGTTTAGGATCTTCTCAGCAAATCTATGGCCATTGAAGATCTCTAATACATGGGAATATTCCGGCAAAGAGCGGAAATGATTGAAGTAATTGGGGTCGCTTACCGCTTTTTCACAAATGTTCAAATAACTAGAATCGGAACCTGTAATGCTCTCCATAGCCTGCAACTGAAAACACGAGCAGATCAAACAGATGGCAAACCAAAACTGCTTCATCATGACCTCCATTTTTTAATGAGGCGAGGATTAGCAAAACTTGATTTATTGGAAAGATTTTTTTGCAATGCATGATATCGAAACAGCTTCAAAAATTGGTTTTTGACTGCCTCCAACGGCCGGCAAATTTGAACCCATCTACTTTTTCAAAGTTCCAACTTTTCTAATTGTATTGCCATTAGGGCTTCAGCAATTTTTTCTTTCGTTGCAGGTTGAGGCTCAATAAGAGGAAGGCGCATCGATGCTCTACATTTACCCATAACACTTAATGCATACTTGACGCACTGAGGATTGGTTTCTAAAACCATTGCCTTAACAATTGGATAGAGCTGCCGATAGAGGCCGCGCCCTTCGGCAATTTTCCCTTCCAGCATTAAAGAAAGGCATTGCTTCCAAAGGCGTGGGATAACATTGGCAACAATAGAAATAACGCCGGAGCCCCCGCTTGCTACAATCGGAATAGCAAGAGAGTCATCGCTAGATAATAGAGGAAATTGAGAAGCATGTAGAAAATCGAGAATGTAATCGAGATCGCCAGAACCATCTTTAATGCACACGACAGCATCAAGCCCAGCGACAGCAACAAGCGTTTTGACCGGAGGCTTGATTCCTGTTCTACCAGGATGGTTATACGCAACGATAGGCAAGCCTATTTTGCTCAATTCTTGAAAATGCAAGAAACAACCTTCAGGTGTCGGGCGATTGTAATAAGGGAAAATGACCAAGCAGCCGTCAGCTCCAGCCGATTGCGCTTCTTCTGTCATAGTAATTGCGTGCCGTGTGTTATAGCTTCCAGTCCCCGCAATGATTGGAATACGCCCTTTTGCACAAGCCACTCCTAACCGGATAATTCTGATTTGTTCGTCATGGCTCAAGGAGGGAGCTTCCCCTGTTGTCCCGCATAGGACGATCCCATCCGTTCCCTCTTCAATATGCCACTCGATGAGTTTAGCAATCGATTCTTCATCCACATGATCTTTTTCCGTAAACGGCGTTGGCAAAGCTGCAATCGATCCTCTAAACATGAAATCCTCTTTTTATTTACGTATTATTCTTCGACTTGCCGTAAGTAGAACAACACCGCACACAACAGACATCAACGACCCTACATAAAGTGGAAGAGTCATCGTTTTTGCAGCCAAGACCCCTCCAAAAATACCCGTTAAAAATTCTGCAAGAACTTGGACCGATGTCAACGTCCCCATAGCCTGCCCTTGAAACTCTTTTGAAGCTTCATTTGAAATAACAAGAGAGCCGTTGGTAATTGTCACAGCCAAAAACAGGCCAATTGGAGGGATCGTGACGATTAAAGCATACGGATTAGTGGGTAATATACAAACGATAAAAGAAATAGCGAGAAGAAAAGAAAAAATTGCAAGAGACTTCACTGGTTTATAACGCCGAGCAAGAGGCGGAATAAGGAGAACAACGCCAATACCGATCATCAAGGCATCGTAGACCATGATGTATCCAAGCTGAGCGGGGGAAAAATTAAATGTTCGTTCTAAAAAAACAGGGAGGAATCGGAAAAAAGAAAAGTAGCCGATCGCCAGAAAAAAATTAGCGATCAAATAGATCTTCAATCCCTTTTTTTTGAACCCTACCCATACCGATTTGAAAAACTGCCACTCTTTACTTCCTTCAGACTTTAGTGTTTCTTTTGAGTACTTATAAATCACCACAATTCCGATGACGGTCATGCATGCAGCCATCCAGAAGGGCGTTGCAAACGTGAACCAACTGACAACACTCGAATCAGCCAGCTGCCCCCCCATTAACGGCCCAGCAACAAATCCTAAGGAAATGAAGATGTTGATCCACCCAAAATGGATCGCCTTCTCTTCTTGAAGCCCCTCTTCGCGAGTTAAATCCGCAATAACAGACTGGGCAATCGTAACATTCCCTTCGCAAAATCCGCAAAAAGCTAGCCCAAAAAACATCCCAGCAACTGAATGAGCTGAAACAGATGCCGCGGTGATCAAATAACCGACAGTTGTTCCAGCCAGAGAGCAGAGGATGACCCTCTTTCTTCCGTACAGATCAGAAAGATGCCCCAAAAAAGGAGAGCCGAAAAATTGACCAAAAGGAAAGCTTGCCATGATTAATCCTAAAAACAGCATTTTGATCTTTAGATCATATTCGGGAGGAAAAATCGATTTATCAGGATCCAAAAACATTTCAGGAAGGATTGGTAACGGGAGAGAAAATCCGATATAGGCAAACAAGATAACTATCGAATAAGGGAGCAGTATACGGCGATTTTTCGAGCGCATATCAAAGTCTTTTGTTTTTTACCCTATTATAAGCACGGGAGATCTTTTTATTTACAGAAGGATTCAAAGCTGCACAGCAAACTAAGAAGAAGGAAATGAAACGGCATTTAGCATAACTGATCTTTAGAAAAGAATTTTAAGAAAAATGAGGCCGCAAGAAGGCAGCCCCTCCACAGGACAAACTAGCTATAATTGCAAGCGCGCGCGCAGATCCGATCATTCTTAGCAAAACATTCAAGCGTTTTTTTCCATTCGTTAGCCGCAGCCAAAAACTCGTTGAGATGCAGCCTAAAGGGGATATATTTACCAACGGGCATCTCAACTTCATTAACCAGATACACAGATTGGGTCATTGCATCGAGTCTGAGATAAGGTCCGCGGCATTGCCAGCGCAAAGCCCCTGCGCTCGTTAAACAGTCTTGAACGCTTGGCGGGAGGTACCCATTCGAATGAAAAACCTTTGTAAACATATTCCATCGATTTTTCTTTTTTAACTCTTCGATGAAAATCAAATGATTATCAACAACAACACGCGCTTTTTTTTTGCCAGCCATCTGGCTTACTGCAATTAAAAAAGCATTATATGACATTTTATAAAAACCTTAATTTAGAATTTTTACGAAACAAACCCAATTATAATTGAAAATTAAAGACAAATCAATTCAATAAGAAAATGAGGTCTATTGAAATACATTTATAAAATATCGCCCCATTCTGATTTACGGGCGCGCCGATATTCACGTTTTGACTTTCGAGAAACGGTTATATTTTGCATACCGTTTGAAGAACATAATTTCAAGTTGACATAGCCGTTATTTTTTTGAGGGGATGTCAAAATTCTAGCCTCAAACAAAGGGGCTTTTTCCCGAGAAAAGATCAAATAGGAAAATTTTTCATCTTCATAATTCATGGTTGCGTTTTTGATTCGACGGTGAATAGAGGTCCGCTCGATACGCGCTGCGAAATGACACCAGTCACTTCCTTGCATAGGACAAGTTTGAGAATGAGGACAGGGCGCAATCAGATGCCCACCTTGTTCTAATAGTATTTTCCTCATTGTTCGAATTCTTTCAAATCCTCTTGGCGTTCCAGGTTCAATCACGACGAGAAATTTTCGAGCAGCCCGCCACATTACCAAAAGAGTTTTTTGCCAATCAGATTCTTGCAATTCCCCTAAAGAAAACGAGGCAAGGACTAAGTCATGAGGCAAAAAGGACTCGGCGGTTGAGGCATCGCATCCCACCCATTTCACATCAATTTCAGAGCGGCTACCATATAATTCCTTGCCTAAACGGATAAATGCAGAATCTCTTTCGAGCAGGGTAACCAGTTTTAAAGAAGAAGCAAAGACCTCTTTCAGCGCCCAAAGACCTGTCCCCGGTCCCGCGCCGACGTCCAGCACACTCTCTACCGATGAGGAGAACCTTCTAAACGAAATTTCCTTAAGCGTCTGAACAATAGTAGCATAGGTGGCAGGCATTCGGACTGATATATATGCAAGCTTTTGATAATCAGAGGTTAAAGGTGAGCCCTCCTTCGAACAGCCGTTCTTATAGTGGACCGAAAGAGCATGTGAATAATTTTTAAGTTCATTAATTGAAATATTAGCGATCTTTTTATTAATTTCTAATTTTAATTCTTCTGGGATTTGCATTTCAATACGGACATTTTAAAATTGCTTTGCAATTCACTATTAAAAATGTTATAATTCTGATGAAACCAAAACTAAAATTAGTCACTATGTCACTAACCACTATTTCTCAGCAATTACAAACCCCTCTCGAACAACAGATTATTTCGTTCGAACTTGCTAGCAGAGCAGCCATCGATGCCCTTACTCCACGCTCGGGAGGAACAGACGATCTAGCAGCTAAACTAGCAGCAAAGGCTTCTTATGATAGGATCCAAAAAACCTACCAACAGATTTATTCTACCCTTTCCGGCGATATGAACCAAACCGTTGATCAGCATTCCTACGACATATTGCCCTCAGGCTATCTAGAAAACACAGCTCTCTTGGAAACGCTGAATAAGGCTTATCGTGCTTTCACTGATTGTTTCCTTACAAGTTATCCCGACGTCTCTATTAATTATGGAGCCCCCTGTGTTTTGCTAAGACAGAAGTGGAGTCACGAGGACCAATTAAAGCAAGACAGTTTAGCTCGATACCGCGCTATGTACCCAAACTTCCGTCGAATCCGAGGCGATGGAAATTGCTTTTTTTCCGCAATCACCGTGACATTGCTCGAATATTTGGTTCAATCAGACCAAGTCAGGACCCTTATCGACCGCATTTGTAACCATCCTGAATGGAATTCTCCTGGAAGAGATGTTGTGATCGAATTCTTAGTCGAGCTTGCGGATACCCCCTCCATATTGGAAACACGCCTTCAAAACAACCAAAACATCCTCTGTTTTGTCAATTTGTTCCGGTGTATCGCTGGAAACCATATGACCAAGAATCGAAGTTGTTTCGAAGATTTTTTGGACAGATCTTTCGATGAATATATTACAGATACCGTCTTGAAAATGGGCGAGTACGCAGAGCATTATGCTATCCTCGCCTTATGCAAGGAGCTCGACTTCCCTTTTATCATCCATGATGTTGGCGTTGACACGACCGACCAAGGAACATATTTAGGTCGTTCTGACCAGCGCCCTCTTGCAACCCTTTGCCGCGATGGGGAACACTACTTTATCTTGTATAACAATGATACTGTTACGCCCTCTGGCTTGCAATCTCACTCCTTACCTTCCCTTTGCACAAGGACTTCTAGTAAGCACAAGATCGTCGGAGAAAAACCAGATGGCGAATTGATATGGGCGTCGGGGGAAAACAGGACCATGAAAGTCGGCGATTCGGAAGCAACCGCCTCTAACTTAGATCCGCCAGCTGCTCCAGTTACCAAATTAAAATCATTAATTGAAATATTAGCAGTCTTTTATCAATTTTTAATTTTATTCATTCGAAAATTTGCTTTTTCATAAACCCTTTAAAAATAAAAATTATGTCATTACTCGCTATTTCTCAGCAATTACCCCCCCCCCTCGAACAACAGATTATTTCGTTCGAACTTGCTAGCAGAGCAGCCATCGATGCCCTTACCCCGCGCTCGGGAGGAACAGACGATATAGTAGCTAAACTAGCAGCAAAGGCTTCTTATGATAGGATCCAAAAAAACTACCAACAGATTTATTCTACCCTTTCCAGCAATATGAGCCAAACCATTGATCAGCATTCCTACGACATATTGCCCCCAGGCTATCTAGAAAACACAGCTCTCTTGGAAACGCTGCATAAGGCTTATCGTGCTTTCACTGATTGTTTCCTTACAAGTTATCCCGATGTCTCTATTAATTATGGAGACCCCTGTATTTTGCTAAGAGAGAAGTGGAGTCTCGAGGATCAATTAAAGCAAGACAGTTTAGCTCGATACCGCGCTATGTACCCAAACTTCCGTCGAATCCGAGGCGATGGAAATTGCTTTTTTTCCGCAATCACCGTGACATTGCTCGAATATTTGGTTCAATCAGACCAAGTCAGGACCCTTATCGACCGCATTTGTAACCATCCTGAATGGAATTCTCCTGGAAGAGATGTTGTAATCGAACTCTTAATCGAGCTTGCGGATACCCCCTCCATATTGGAAGCACGTCTTCAAAACAACCAAAAAATCCTCTGTTTCGTGAATTTATTCCGATGCATCGCTGCAGAGCATATGATCAAAAATCGAGGTCATTTCGAGGGGTTTTTGGACAGACCTTTCGATGAATATATTACAGATACCGTCTTGAAAATGGGCGAAAATGCGGAGCATTATGCCATCCTCGCCTTATGTAAGGAACTCGACTTTCCTTTTACCATCCATGATGTCGGCATTGACACAACCGACCGAGGAACACATTTAGGTAGCACCGGTCAGAGTCCTCTTGCAGCTCTTTGCCGCAACGGGGAACACTACTTTATCTTTTATAACAATGATACTGTTACGCCCTCTGCTTTGCAATCTCAGGCCTTATCCCCTCTTTGCGCAAGCGCTTCTAGCTGGACCGAATCTTTCATAAAGCCAACAGGCGCCTTGTTCTTCGAATTTACGCCTTCTTCCAGACTTACCTTTGAAATTCGAGGCAATGGCCCAGGGATGAGTGACTGGCAGGTAGGCATCCCTCTTGAAAACCCCGGAGAAAACATCTGGTCATGGACATGTTATGAAACATTTACCCCTTTTGAGTACAAGATCGTCGGGAAAAAACCAGATGGCGAATTGATATGGGAGTCGGGGAAAAATCGGACCATGAAAGTTGGCGATTCAGAAGCAATCTCCCCTAATTTAGATCTACCAGCTGCTCCATCTACAGTACTGACGATCCAGTGGGCGCCAAAATCAGGAACTACCCTTGAACTGCGCGGCAAGGGAGGCGACTGGAGCCGCGGCCTCCCACTCAATTACGTCGGCAACAATACATGGACCTTTGAGTTGAATGAGGCTTTTGAACCCTTTGAATACAAGATCGTCGGAAAAAAACCAGATGGCGAATTGATATGGGAGTCGGGGAAAAACCGGACCATGAAAGTTGGCGATTCAAAAGCGATCCCCCCTAATTTAGATCTACCAGCTGCTCCATCTACCGTACTGACGATCCAGTGGGCGCCAAAATCAGGAACTACCCTTGAACTGCGCGGCAAGGGAGGCGACTGGAGCCGCGGCCTCCCACTCAATTACGTCGGCAACAATACATGGACCTTTGAGTTGAATGAGGCTTTTGAACCCTTTGAATACAAGATCGTTGGCAAAACAAACTCTGGAAAGCTCCTTTGGCAATTAGGAAAGAACCGAACTATGACTGCCGGCAAATCTGAAGCATTCGAGATTAGGCTACAACCTCCAATCGATGGGGACTTTTCCTAATTGGGTTAGTAGCTGATTAATCTTAGAAAAATGGCGGCATCCAAAAAAGCCGTTATAAGCAGAATAAGGCGATGGGTGCGCAGCCGTTAGAACAGCACGCCCTTTCCTTTCATCCTGAAGGATATGTTCACATTTTTCCTGAGCCGATTTTCCCCACAAGACAAAAATAACTGGATCTTCGCGCCCAACCAATTTGTCCACAACCATATCCGTAAAGCGTTCCCACCCTTTTCCATAATGAGAACGGGGCTCCGACGCCTGAACGGTCAATGTAGCATTTAAAAGAAGGACACCCTGCTTGGCCCATTTAGAAAGACACCCATCTTGAGGAATGGGAACTTGCAAGTCTTCTTCTAGCTCGGCAAAGATGTTTTTAAGGGATGGGGGGCAGCGGACACCACAAGGAACGCTAAAGCTCAGCCCGTGCGCCTGTCCTGCTCCATGGTAGGGGTCTTGCCCCATGATAACGACTTTAACCCGATCAAATGGAGTATATAGAAAGGCATTAAAAACTTGGGACTCTTGAGGGTAAATAACTTTGCCTTTCCTCTTTTCCTCCGCCAGAAAATCTTTTAGATCGCGCACATAGGGCTTAGCAATCTCCTCTTTGAGTTTTTCGTACCAACTCGCTTCGATCTTCATCATTGTTTCCTTCCCTTATTTTCCAAAAAATGTACCAAGGAAAAAAAATAGATGCAAGAACTGCTCCGTCCAATTTTCAATTGACAGAAAGCTCTAGAAGCGAATAGGATTTTTCTTCAATTCCTAATGGTAACCTGGCATGAAAGACCTCGCAGAAAACAACTTGATACGTTTTAAAAATATTTCCAGAAAAAAAGATGCAATCTACGCCAACTTCAAGGTAAAAGGTGTCCGCGGAGGCGTTAACTTCTCCGCTTCTATCACTGTCGACATCTCTGCAGCTGAGGTCCATCCTGGAGATATTTTAGAAAAAATTATCGAAGAATGCGCGCGTATTGGGGTCAAAGAATTTAGAAAAGCTGAGTTCCAATTCGAAGGGCTTGCTTCTGTGTAACATTCAATTTTTATCTGGGTGTGGCGCAGCTTGGCTAGCGCACTAGCATGGGGTGCTAGGGGTCGGAGGTTCAAATCCTCTCACCCAGATTCTTTTTAATCAAGAACTTAAAACAAACCTTTAGCTGCCGAAATCCAGCGTTTTTTGCTGGGTGGTGGATAGGTAACAACAGCAAAGCCCAACTCAGGCAGAAGCAAAGAAAAAACCTATATTTGCACAAACATTAAACGCTCCGCGCAATTGGCATGAAGATCCGAATAAACAACAAGTACTGCTCAATCTTTTAAACAGGAAGGGTTTTGCTCTGGAAGATCCTGTCTACTAGGCTTTGTCTACATACCGAATCGCATTGATCTTCAACCGAAAAAACCCTCTTTGAATTTAGAGGGGTTGGACAGCACACTGATGCTCATCTGAAAAACCCATTATTCAGGTTACTAATGCTCCGCTCCTCTGCTTGCTCCGCTCCTCTGCTGTATATTTGATGCTTCCGACATCAACTCAAATGCAGATTTAACTAATACTATTTATCAAAAATAACTTCTATCGCACAATCCTCTGATTTTTCGATACAATCGGAACATTATGCGCTAAAAGTTATTTTTGATAAATGGTATAAGATCGCACTTAAACCAATTACCGCCGCAGCCTTCAATTATTCCGAGATTCTTAGATGGGGACATCATTACGAAGACACCCTCTTCCACATAGGGAATCCAGCATTCAGGATGCGGTTCCATGATGATGAACGCTTCAAAGACACTCACAGTAAAACAGTCTTTGTTATGCCAAAAAATTATTTACCTTTCTTCATCGATAAGATGAAAGCCATGTCTTAACGGAATGAAAAGATTGTGGAGGACAGATGGTTTTCTAATTAGGAGACAGCCTTTTCTCAAGGACCCGCCGCAGAATGATCGCCCGGTCCTTTCAAAAAAAATAGCCTTTTTCATCTAGTTTTTATATATAGCGATTTAAATTATAAATTTCATCTCTCAAGATAACTCCGAAAAGGCACGGTCGATT
>CAZOKX010000047.1:0-13096 GCA_964580785.1 uncultured bacterium | reverse complement strand
GCCCACATTGCTACAACCCGTTCATCCGATACATTGAAAACATGCTGGAGAATCATCAATCCCGTCACAAGACGAACAGGCAATGGGGGACGGCTGGGCCCTTCTGAAAATAGAGGAGAAAACTCAGCTTCAAGCTGTTCCCAGGGAATTGATTTTGCGAGTTTGAGAAGTTCGTGATTTGGATTCAGTAGCGTCCTCAGACGAGATGAAAAAAGGAGATTTTGGTCCTGAGAGATGGATTTTGGGCACATGCAATTTTCCTTGATTTTGAACAAAGAATTATAAGGAACTGCACAAAAAACGGGCATGGTTCAAAAAGTAGCCCTTTTGGGTAACATTTAGCATAGCGGGATCGATGCGCAGTGTGGGTGACATTTTTTGTTACATCCGACCGCTTTTCTTCACGCTTTCGAAAAGCGTGAGAAATCCGGGTTAGTAGCGGGGTTTTTCAGGGATATACCCCTTTTCCCTCAGAGAAACATATTCAGCGCGACAAACGATGAGATGATCGTCGAGACCGATCCCCATGATCTGGCTAGATTTGATTAGACCTCGAGTCAGCTCTAGGTCTGCAGCAGAAGGGGTCGGGTCACCACTTGGATGGTTATGGGCAATGATCATGCTGTGGGCTTTGTGGCGAACGGCTGGATAGAAGACTTCGCGGGGGTGGACGAGAACTTGGGAAAGAGTACCGACGGAGACCTGTTCTCGATGGATGAGACATCCGCGGACATCGCGCAACAAAACCAAAAGGACCTCTTGTTTTAATTCAGCAATCTCCCCTCTTACTAGTTCATAGGCCTGGAATGAACTTTTGATCGGAAGCTTGTCCTGGGCATTGATCTTTTTGCATTTAGAAGCAATGCCGAAGACCGCTTTAAGCTGGATGGCTTTTGCCTTGCCGATCCCTTTAATTTCTATGAGTTCGGCAACAGTGGCTTCGAGCAGGCGTTCAAGGCTTCCAAAACGGGAAAGGATCTCTTGGCTGACATCCAAGACCGACTTACCTTGAGTCCCACTACCAAGGACTATAGCGATCAGCTCAGGAATCGATAACGCTTCAACACCGTCTCTTAAAAGCCGTTCTCGCGGCCTCTCTTCCTGCGGCAAACTTTTCAATGGGCTCATCCTAACCACCTGAGTGTGCCGCCAAGTTTATGAAAAATGATTGCAAATTGCGAGGTAATCTTGAAAAAGCGCCCCCAAAACTCAATTTAATAAGAATGGCTGAACTTTATGTTCGAAGCGCGATGGTATTTCCGCTTCAATGAGGATATCGTTCTCCTCATATTCACAGGTGAGCACCTTTCCTTCGCGCATCAGCTCGCTGACAAGGGCGTAATGGCTCTGCGGGATCCGAGCCTTGATGACTTTGCGAAGAAGCGATATCTCCTTCATCATCATTTCTAATAGCTCTTCAAAGCCCGTTCCATGCAACGCAGAAATCGGAACAGTCTTTTTGTACTTAAGCCTCAACTTCGCAAGCACCACAGGGTTTTTGCATTGGTCAACCTTGTTCAAGACTGTGATCATCGGATGCTCTGCAGCTCCTAGTTCTTTGAGAACAAGCATGGTGTCTTCCGCCTGGTTCTCTGCCATTGCATGGCTCGCATCAACCAGATGAAGTAGAATGTCGGTATGAACAACTTCTTCCAGCGTGCTTTTGAATGCAGCGACTAAGGTGTGGGGGATTTTTCGAATAAACCCTACCGTATCGATCAAAAGGATATCCTGGTGGTTGGGCAATTCGAATTTACGGGTAGTCGTGTCAAGCGTAGCAAAGAGTTTATCTTCGACAAGGACATCAGCTTGAGTCAAGGCCTTGAGGAGCGTCGACTTGCCCGCGTTGGTATACCCAACAATGGCAAACGTGGGCACGCCTCGCCGTTGTCTTAAGCTTCGCTGGGTAATTCTTTGCTGAGCGACATTTTCAATCTCTTTTTTCAGCTGGTCGACACGTTTGCGTAGGAGTCGACGATCAATCTCGATCTGTTTCTCTCCTTCCCCCTTGACAAAAGCTCCGCCTCCTGCAGAGGACTGACGGGAAAGGTGGGTCCACAACCTCTTCAACCGAGGAAATTGGTAACGGACTTTGGCAAGCTCTATTTGCAACCGCGCTTCACGGGTCTGGGCCCTTTGGGCAAAAACCTCGATAATGAGCTCTGTTCGATCGATTACCGGGCGTTGAAAAAACTTCTCCAAATTCCGCTGCTGGTGTGGAGTAATTTCATCATCAAAAATGATCACTTCAGCCGATTTTTCTTTGGCTAAGGCGTACAATTCATCGAGCTTACCAGAGCCAAGATAGGTCCCTGCATCGAGTTTTTTAACGGGGCAGGGCAATTTGGCCACCGCTTGAAGGCCATAGGTGTCACATAAACGCTCTAGCTCGTCTAGGTTGTCCTCGCAACTTTGCTTGTCCGCTGTCACGCGATAAGCGCCGATGAGCAAGGCCGTTTTGAAGGTCTTGAGCTCAAAGGGCTCTGGGACCTCTTCTTTTTGAATCTCTCCAGTCATCATCTATTCTCAATGTTAAAAACTGCTTTTCCCTCAAAAGGAAATTTCCATTCCATCATAGCTTAAGCGCAGATCAGGCGGAAGGATAGCGTTGGTGGTATTGTATTCTAAATCATGGGCAATATGCGTCAGATAGGTCTTTTCCGACCCAACGCGCCTGGCAAAGACAATTGCCTCTTCCAGGCTAAAATGCATTAAAGTTGGAACATGGCGGAGGGCGCTTAATACAAGAACTTTTACTCCCCTTAAGCTGCGGAACAAATCATCTGTGTACTCACGGATATCGGAAACGTACGCAAAAGGGCCTACCCGAAATCCTGTTACTTTCGTGGTTGTTTGAAAATAGCTCATATACTGGATCGGGATCTCTTGAAATTCTCGATGGCCAAAATCGCTTTCCAGGACCTGAAAATCGATCCGAGCAGAAATACTTTTACCTTGCTCTAAAGGACGCATCATATAATGGTAACGGAGCTTTAAGTCATCCATGCTTTCTTGGGACAGCAAGCAAGGTAGAGGGCGCTTTTGGATAAGGTAATAGATCCGCAAGTCGTCCAAGCCGCCGACATGGTCAAAATGGGGGTGGGTAATTAAAACGCCATCAAGACGATCGATTTTATACTTGAGAGCTTGCTCGCGAAAATCAGGACCCACATCGATCAGAAGTGTCTTTCCATTGATCTTGAGCAATCCAGAAGAGCGCAACCGTCTGTTCTGAGGAAATGCCGATATGCAGACACCGCAGCTGCAGCCGATCACTGGAACTCCGTTTGATCCCCCTGTTCCGATAAAAAGAAATTGCCCATGCATGTTTTAGTCTCTATGAGAAATGAACCTGATTTTAACCTACGTATAGGTTCTTGAAAAGTCTTTAGGAGGGTCCTCCGAAGCAATTCCTTGGAAAAGTGGCTTGCTTTCTCATATTTGGCGTTTTGGTTTTGGCTTTTTAGGTCGTCAGTTTTGCAATTCTCTCATTATAGATACATTTTTTCATCGATCGAAGGGTTCTCCGTTGCATCAATCCATACTTCTTTTGGGATACATGACTCCCTTCCCGTTTGAATTGCTTGAGCTAACAATTCGCCCAGATAAGCGTGATAGAGAAGGCCGCGGGAACCCATCCCCGTCAATGCCCAAGTCGAACCGGAAAAGCGGGCAATGATTGGATGATAATGGCCAGACCGCGTTACGCGGGCTCCCGAAGAACAGTTCACAACGCGGAGCTGATCAACTTGAGGGAAAAATACCGCTACCTTAGGAAGGATCTCTTGTTCGGCAAATGATCGATCCGGCGCTTCCGATGAAAAGAGCCTTTCATAAGTAGATCCGAGATAGCAGATCCCAGGGCTTTCTCCTTGCACCAAGTACCCTTTACTGATTGTGCTCTGCAATCCTTTTTGAAGAGGTGGAGGCACTTCTGCCGTCAACACTTGCCCTTTTGTGCACCTGAAACGGAGCCTTTTGGCTTCAAGAAAGCCCAACAGTCCACTTCCTGCAGCCAAAACAATGTGATCATAGGACTCAAGATCAGAAAGGGACGCAACAGGCTTCTGAACAAGAATTCCGCCCGCCTGGACAATCATCTCCCATAAACCCTGCAGATAGCTTTGGGAATGAACCGTTATCCCCGACTTAATTAAAAAGCAATGGTCATCGATCCGCTTAACATCTCCAAACCGTTCGATATGGCGGATAAACGTTGCTTTCCGCTCTTCAGAATGCGCCATGCAAACAACACCACCATAGGAGGCAACAATGCGTCCCGTTGCAACTTCGATACTCTTGAGCAAGCCAAGGGTTGCTTCGATCCCCTCCGAAGCTTTCCAGCTCCGCCGTCCCTGTTCGCCGGCGTAGGGGTGGAGAAGACCCGCGGCAATTCCCGATGCGCCTCCTCCGATCCCATTAGGATCAAAAAGGGTCACATGGCATAAGCCTGACCGAAGTAAAAAATAGCTTAAACCCAATCCGCAAAAGCCAGCTCCAATGATTGCAATCTTCATTGCTCTGGAAGATCCCTTATCTTCTTCTGGAGCCAGACATAGCTCTCTGCTGCAAAGTTAAAGAAGAAGATTACCGCGGGGGATAAGAGGAGGCTAAAGGGAAGCATAATGAAAAAGAGATTTACCCCCCCGGTTGCTTTAGAGTCAAAACCCATATAGTTGTTTTCCGTCATAATTGCAGCAAAGGTCATTAAAAGGGAAACTAGGGTGAATGGAAAAAGGGCCATTAGAAAAAGGGCACAGTTGGTAAAAGGATTGGCAATAAAGCGTTTTAGGACATCTTCTAGGACCTGCAAATGAGCCGTTGACCGCAAGGCGACAATAGGAGCTAAGTAGAACAGCATCTTCACAGCGATCACCCCCAATGCAAATGATCCAAGGAGCAATAAAAATGGGCCAAAGGAGAGGACAACGCCTAAAAGCTCGCCGATAAAGGGAAGTTCCCGGAACAAATAGAAAAGCCCTAGCATTGTCCACAAAAGGATATAGCTTAATATCAGAGGCATCCACAGGTAAGCAACTTGGACCATCAGTTCAATCGATCCTTTGATCGTATTCCGATAGGCAACCGGTAGCCCTTTAACCTCGTCATGATAGACTCTAACCAAAACAATGCCTGAAGAGGCAACGATTACCGAGCAGAAAAATAGAGGCAAAAAGTAGAGGCTTGTTCTTGCCCAATTACTAGCATTGATCGCCATTGCTTTGCACAGGACGACGAGGATTCCGCAGGAGATAAGGATAGGGGCCATAAAAAGAAGTTTTTTACGAGAAAAGGCAAAGCGGAGCGCTCTATTGAATAAAAGCTCAAGGTCTTTCCAGGTCATAATCGGCCCTATAAAGGGGCTAATCATACCACATAGGGATTATTCTACAAATCTGAAGATGGAGCCTCAGAAAAGATTCAGGAAACAAGATCGAGAGAGGCATCAATTAAAACGCCTTCCAAAAAGAGGGGGCTGGAAGGCGTTAGGAATACCAACTACAATACTCAGAAATCGAGCCTTAGTCCCAATGTAAGACCTTGAAAAGCCAGATCTTCGTTGCTTCTGGAAAATGCGCCAGGCGAAGTATTGCTAACAAAGCGGATCATCTGGTTCTGGTCGAAAAAGACATTAAATTCCCAGCCAAACTTGACGCCAAAATGGTAACGGTCCTTAGAAAAGAGATAATCCCACTGGATCCCAAGGGCAAGTTCTGCGGCAACCACAACATTATCTACATCATTGGAGAGGTTAACTTTTCGAAGATCGCTCTTTAATTTCTCATACTGATGGATGTCGAAATGAGCAGAAAGCAGCGAGGCTGCACCATTACCGTAGATCGCCCACCCTCCACCAAGACCCCATAATGAATCGAATCCCATCCTCAAGCCAACTCCCCAGAAATCATTTTTGATCGACACCCTGTCCTCATCACCGACAGGAACAGCAGTTCCCCCTTTGTAGTGGACATTATACTCTTGATCGATAAATAGAGCACGGATACCCATGAAAGGGCGGATGCTCAGCCATTTTCCAACAAAGCAATTGCGGCCCAGTTCCATATCGCCGATATTCAAATGAGCGCTCCAATGGGCATGAGCGCGAGTAGCATAGAATGCTTGTCCTGCGGGCAAAGTCATAGCAAACGGTGCCATCCATTCTGGATAAACTGCGCCATTTTCTTTATGGGTGCTTCCATGCGCATTGGCATGGACGTAGGTATAATTGAGGAAAAGGTCCCATTTATCATAAGGAAGCTTATAACCTAAGCCCAACCGGAAGCCCCAATCCCAATCAAAGTGCGGCTGCTCCACACGTCCATTGGAAATGCTCGTGGTGCTGTCGCTCTTAACCGCATAATCTAGATCATCCATGTTCGACTGCCAGAGCAGCACATCGCCTTCAATCCAGAAATTGCAGCTTTCTTTAAGAGCATGCGGATCAAACATCCGATGACCGATTTGTTGCCCATAGTTCTGTTGGTTAGAGGGTTTCGAATGATTGGAAGGCTCTGCATCGACCATAACAGGTTGTTCCGCGACCAATTCTTGAGACAGAGCTCGCTCTTTTTGAAGAACTTGCTCTTTTGCCGGAACAGATACTCCCAATCCATGATATCCGTAAGCGCAATAACTGGGATCATCAGCACAAAGCACCTCTCCTGTCAGAGCGAAAAGCGATAACGCTATTAAAGCCCCTTCCTTATTAAAACCACTAAGCATATCTTCCTCCAAACTATTTTCATTAATGATTTAAAAAATTAAATTATTTAATTAAAATAATATTTTAATTTTAAAATAGTTTATAAATAATTTTTTGTCAAATTAATTATCGACATAAAGATATATTATTTCTTAATAATTTATTGAAATAAATTAATTAAGTTTAATAAAATATGTCTTTAACTTATTTATGGCTTAATCATGTCTTTTATTCTAAAAAAAGTTGGATTGAGAAGTTCCGCCGCAGAGCAAGCTCCACCATTTGACACAAATGGAACACCAGAAACCGAAACCACAGCCTATGCAAATTATAAAATGCTGACCACCGACATGGGATTTTTTCCAGGGACTGTGGCACTTGAGCTTGCTAAAAAACATCCTTTAGATGAAGTCATTGATGATCTAGGTAATACGATCTTGCACGTGATCGTAGATAGCCCCTACATATGTCCTTTTGAGTTGGACCGTCTATTATCAACTAGAAACTTCACAACCCTTGAACCTAGAAATCAAGAGGGTCAAACTCCCCTGGAAATAACAATCGCCAAAGGGCTAACCACTTGCTTCCGCGTATTAGCTGCTCATGCAGGAACTCCTTCTCAATGTAAGGAAATGCAGAACATCTTAGAAGTCCTGCGAGCGCTGGATTTCCCAATAAAGTCTGATGATATGATGCTAAGCGCAATGCTGAAGTGTTTTAAGGATGGCACATCTCTGAAAACCCTTTTAGATAACTCACAAAATACTTTACCTTATCTTCTTCTTGAAAAGGGCTTTTCCCCTTCCTTAGTCGACCTCCTATCCAGAAATGATAGGGGCATTGACTTAGACAAAACCCTTAATCCAGATGCATGGTCCGTTTATTCAGAATCCATTTATTCAGAAATCGTGAAAGAAATAGATCAACGAATTCTGAAAAACCCTGATGAAGATAGAATAAACGTTGTATTTTATGTCTTTGTAAAATATTGCTCTCGGGCTCCTTGGAAATATTCTACCGATGTGGTGAAATATCAATGGAGTTTATTGCGCGAACCTGCAAAAGGAGAATATCAAGTTAACTGCTTTGCTCTAAGCCGTGCTTTAACCGTTATTTTTGCGGCTTATGGAATCTTCGATACCCAATACGAGGTAATTGAGTCGCCAAAAAATCAATGCATTAGAATGCTCGCTGCAGAAGAGTTTTTTGGCACCGCTCTTGGCAAATATCGCCTTTTTGATGGTTCAGTCAAAAACAACGAGCCTGTTCTATTTGGCCGACATTGTGTGGTCGTGATAGAAAGAAGAGGCAATGATTTGTATTTTGATCCGACTTTTAGCTGTGTCTACTTCAAAAAAAATGCCCCGATCGATTATCTCTGGTGGCCGTTGTTGAATACTCGGTGTTATACAATTCTATGACTTCTTCACCAAGATCAGATTTAAAAAATATTTTTTAATACCTTGTCATCTAGCGCTGCTTATAGAGATATTTAGGGCGGACAATCGGAGTTCCTTTGCCATTCCTAGCTTCCATCCTATCACAGACGATCTGGATACTGATTCCAACCAAACGGGCAAGTCCAAAAAGGACTGTGTAGTACTGAGAATAAGAAAAGCCCGCAGCGGTGAGCATTGTCCCCGAAATAGCGTCTACATTGGGATGCGGATCGGAAATTTTAGGATTTTCTGCTAACACCTTGGAGCCTTCGCTTCTAAGTAGCAAAGCGATCTTGACCAAAGGATGCTTATTGTAGTGCTTTTTGACAAAATCGTACTGCACTGTTGCCCGAGCATCTTCAACTCGGAGCACAGCGTGGCCAAAGCCGAATACAAGCTGGTTGGTTGCTAGACGATGGCGGATCAGCTTTTCTACTTGTTCTGCGGTGGCATCTTCCCCAACCTCATCGAGGACTTCAATCACAAACTCAAGGCAATCTTGGTTAGCTTTTCCATGACGGGGACCTGCAAGGGCGCACATTGCAGAACAGATCGATCCATACATATCGGCAAGTCCCGAAGCAACCGCTTTGCCCACAAACGTCGATAAATTACCTCCGCCATGATCATAGTGAAGAATATTGAACAGCTTAAAAGCTTGAACCAGCTGTTTCTTATCTGCTTTGGGAACCTTCAGCATATGGGTGAAGTTTTCCATGTAACCTATCTTAGGCTGAGGCTCTGGAGTTGCCCCCCATCCCGCATGATGATTAATTACACACGCAACCAGTTGGGGCATTTTTGCAATAAGATTAATACAATCTTCTTTATAGCTGCCAACCGCCTCAAACATCCCAAGAAGCAAGATCGCTGCATTAAAAAGTTTCATCGGATGACCCTTGCGTGGCAATGCATAGATGGCCTTGATGACTTCCGGGTGCAAGATAGAGCGATCTGCAATGAGGTCTGCGAATTCTTTAACCTCTTGCACACTCCCCTCTTTTCCATAGTAAAGGAGATAGATCACTTCAATCGGTTCTCGATAAGCAAGTTGATCAATTGGTTTTTCGATATAGAACAGCCCCTTTTCGGGATCAACATGGGATGTTGTACAATAGCCAACAGGAAAGCCGCGCAATCCAGTGTCGAGCTTATCTTTTGTGATGGCAAAAAGAACCTCTTCAGACATGGCTATTACCTCGTGCTATTCTTAAATTTTATAATAAATGAGCAATGAGATCTCGCTCTTCTACCAACTCTTTTTCCGATAGTTTGATCTTTGCTTCAAAGAAAGGATCCCAAGAAACCCCCTTAATCAATTCAACTTCTCCATTCCCCCGACTCCGGCAAGGAAATGAAAAAATCAAGTCCTTCCTGATTCCATACGTGTTCTCTTCTGAGCACATTCCAATTGAGAACCAGTCCCCTTCTGAAGTTGGAAGCATCAGAGAATGAATCGAATCAATTGCTGCATTAGCCGCAGATGCTGCTGAAGATTTTCCTCGAACTGCAATGACAGCTGCCCCCCTTTTCTGCACCTTGGGAATGAACTCCTCTTCACACCACTTCCGATCTTTAATGAGTTCCAATGCAGGCCTTCCTCGAATTTTGGCGTTCATAAAATCGGGGACCTGTGTTGCCGAATGATTCCCCCAAACACAGACATTGGAGACATCGGTAACAGGAACTCCCGCTTTTTGTCCAAGGAAAGAGGCAGCTCGATTTTGATCTAAACGCATCATAGAAAAGAATCGGTTTTTAGGAATGTCTGGAGCATGGCTCATTGCAATTAAACAATTCGTATTCGCTGGATTGCCGACTACTAGAACGATTACGTCTTTGGCTGCAACTGCATTTAACGCCTTGCCTTGCTCAATAAAAATTTTGCCGTTTTCTGCCAATAGATCCTTCCGTTCCATACCCGGACCTCGCGGCTTGGCACCAATGAGGAGGGCATAATTGACCCCCTTAAATACTTCAGTAGCATCCGATCCTATTTTGATCTCTTTAAGAAGAGGAAAAGCGCAATCCTCCAGTTCCATTACAACACCCTTTAAAGCTTCGATAGCTGTAGGCAGTTCAAGAATATGGAGGGCGACAGGCTGCCCCCTTCCTAATAGATCTCCTACTGCAATGCGAAAAAGAATGCTATAAGCGATCTGCCCTGCACCACCCGTGACAGCTACTCTCTTAATCGGTTTGGTCATGGGAATCCTTTTTTTATAGTTAAAATTATTATTTTAACCATAAATACCTAAAGATATATTTATCAAGATTTACATAAATTAAATTTTAAATTGATATCGCAAAAAAAGGGTTAACCAGCATCGGAAAAAGCGCCATAAAAAAAGACCAGTCCGCTCTTGTTTTTAAAAATCCTCTTAATTGACCGAATGCGCCAAAATCTGATAGAATAAGCCTTCATTATTAGGAATTTTTTTTATGGCCTCCATCTTCACTGTCATCTTGATGTACGCAACCTGGTCAAGCATATTTTCTCTTGGAAAAATGACGCTTGGACTCTGCCCCCCCCTGTTTTTAACTGGAGCGCGGATGCTTTTAGGCAGCCTATTCCTGCTTGCCTTTTTAGCACTTACAAAACGCTCTAGTTTTTCCTTAAATAGAAAACAAGTGATATCCCTTGGAGTCCTCGCCTTTTTCAGCATCTATATGACCAATGCCTTAGAATTTTGGGGCCTCCAGTACCTTTCTGCTGCCAAAACATGCTTTATTTACAGCCTTTCCCCCTTCTTTGCCGCTCTGTTCTCCTATTTACATTTCCAAGAAAAAATGAATGCTCAAAAGTGGCTTGGCCTGTTGATCGGATTTGTTGGGTTTATCCCCGTCCTGCTCATCCAGACTGGGTCTGAAGAACTGATGAACGCATTTAGTTTCCTCTCGTGGCCAACGCTTGCAATCATGGGAGCATCACTATGCTCCGTTTATGGATGGGTTATTCTCCGTCTGATCATTAAGGACCAAGAAATCTCTCCGTTAATGGCCAACGGCTCCAGCATGCTGATCGGAGGAATCCTGGCATTCATCCATTCTTTCTTTGTGGAGAACTGGAATCCAATCCCGATCTCAACAACCAACCTTATTCCTTTTTTAAAAGGAACTTTGCTAATGACCTTGATTTCAAATATTATCTGCTACAATCTTTATGGAATTCTTTTAAAGCGTTTCACGGCAACCTTCTTATCATTTATGGGCCTCTTAAGCCCCGTCTTTGCGTCGATCAATGCTTGGATATTTCTGGGGGAGCCCCCATCCTGGATCATCTTCATCTCTACAAGCATCGTCTCATTGGGGCTGTGGGTCGTCTATCGTGCAGAGCTGAAGCAAGGCTACATCGCCACACGACCGAACAAGCCTGCTCTGGTCGCCTCTGAAGAGGCTTAGATTAAGGTGGTTATCGGATAGGAGGTAGAGTTTTCCTCTACGTCAGTTGAACGATCGAATCCCACACTTCCTGAGGGAATCGACGTTGAGTTTTTGGATTTGCCCGTAACTGGTCGAGAATGGCTCGGACAGTTTTGAGGGTGTGTTGATTTTTCATAGCGCATAGTCTCCTTTGAGTTTAAAGCCTTAGAGGATGCTCTATTTGATAGAGAGCTCTCCATAGCTCATAATTAAAAATCAAAGCGTGCTGATAAAGTGCCTCCCTGCATTCCCAAATCCCCGTCATTAGGAAGAAAGGCTGGGTTAAAAAGGGTTGGGGCTAACACCTTAAACAATCGGTTCTGGTTGAACCACTCGGTAAATTCATAACAGGCTAAAATTGTAAAATGGTATCGACCGCTTGAGTAGCCAGTCTCCCATTGCAGACCAATTGCACCTTCTAAATTTGTTTGCACACGGTTATATTTGGCTTTGTAACCAAGCTTGAGGTGACCTAGGCCTTGACCTGGAAACTGAAAGTTCAATTTGACATCGAAATTTCCATACAGCAAGGATACAGAAGCTCCACCATAAAAGCTCCAGTGCTGGTTCAAGCGGAAATTCATCTCTGTTCCAGTCCTTAATCCACCTGAATAGAACTCATTTCTTGCCCGCGTGTTCATGTTAACAAAGTCGTTAACAGCAAGTAGATTGACATCATCATATTTAAATTTCATATGCTGACGTATGAATGCTGCTCTTAAGCTGACAAATGGGCGAGCAGATAAAGCCTGTGTTAAATAAAATGCACGCCCTAGTTCCAAATCAGTTGTATCGTATAACAAGTGCCAATGACCTTCGGCATGCTGAGTACCTCCACCACCAACAGTGACAGGAATCCATAAAGCAGCAAGAGATCCCCCGGAAGGAGGTCGAGCAGATGAAGTGGAATGGTTATGAAAACGGGTCCAATTTAAAAACAAATCCCACTCATCATAACGGAAATTATACCCTAGACCAATACGAAATCCAGGGGCCCAATCAAAGTTAATATCTTTTAATTTACCGTCAGTGATTTCGGATTCACCGGACACAAGTTTTGAGCTTATCGCATACTCGATTCCATCTTGAACAGCTTGCCAATACAAGAAATCAGAAGCAATAAAAGCACCGCTATTATAGCCATCCATTCTCGTTGTAGGATTTTTCTTGCTGAGCGTATTTTGTGTATTGCCCTGTGTTAGTCCGGCAACGCGCGTTTCAGGAGCATCAATTCGGCTTGACTCGATTGAAAAGCACTTAGCATTGGCCATTATTAAAAGTGACAATGCAGAAAGCGGAAGCATCGAATTTAACTTTTTGAACATTATCCCACCAACCTTTAAGTGTTCCAACTTGCAGCCCTGGGTTTCTATGAAACCTTCCAATTGCACCATTTAGTTGCTATGATAAATCCAGCTCATTGACATAGCAAGAGACTTGAGTAAATAGGAAAAAAAAAGCCCCAGCTACTTGAGGTAGCCAGGGCGAAGAAAAACTTGGCGGCGACCTACTCTTCCATACTCTTGAGTAC
>CAZOKX010000046.1:0-14093 GCA_964580785.1 uncultured bacterium | reverse complement strand
CTTGCCAACCTTACCGACCTCGATCTAAGTGGAAACCAGCTGACAACCTTCGATGCCATGGAGCTTGCCAACCTGACCTCCCTCAGCCTAGGTGGAAACCGGCTGACAACCTTCGATGCCACGAGGTTTGCCACCCTGGCCCAGCTCTATCTAAGTGGAAACCAGCTGACAGCCTTCGATGCCTCGCGGCTTGCCAATCTGACTAGCCTCAATCTAAGAGGAAACCAGCTGACAGCCTTCGACGCCACGCGGCTTGCCAATCTGACCTACCTCGATCTAAGTGCAAACCAGCTGACAGCCTTCGACGCCACGGAACTTGCCAATCTGACCTACCTCAGTCTAAGTGAAAACCAGTTGACAGCCTTCGATATCGTGGCGCTTGGCAACCTGACCTACCTCGGTCTAGCTGATAATACGCAGCTTTCAAACCTACCTCTAGCCCTTTGTCAATGCACGAATTTAAGAAGGATAAATAGGTTCGGAACACAAATTCCTGATCGCTATTGCGATGCGATCTTAGCACAATGCCAAGTGCTAAGAGCTGCTGGCGCTACCCTTGTTTTGCCAACACGACTAGAGACATGGATTTCTGCATCAGGAGAAGATTTTAACCTCGACTTCATCCTTAAAAAAATGACGGACGAAGAAAAAAGTATCATCAATGAATGGCTCGTAAGACTCGAGAGAACAAAGGATTTTACCACCAATTCGCAGCAGGCTCTTGCTAGAGAGGCCTGCAGCATGCTCCGCGATCTAGAATTGTATCCTGTATTTAGGGAAAGCTTTTTTGCTCAAGTGCATGAAAACAACGAAGCTTGCGCGGATCGCGCGGGAATGGCCTTCAACGAACTTTTCGTATCGTGGAAGCTAGGGACACTTCCTCAGAATGCTACGCAAAAGGAAAAACTCCAAATCTTGGTTCAAGCGGCAAGGACAGACGCATTGAGAAGGGCTCTGCAACAGATCATTTCAACTTATGGAGACAACGAAGAGGAAAGCGTGGAGATCTATCTCTACTACGAGAAAGAACTTAAAGAACCCCTGCAGCTTCTTACAGCTATCAATAGCATGCTCTACCCAAGGATCGGACGGCGTGATTGGATCAAAGAGGAAGAACTGGTGGCAACGGTCAATAGCACCTACATTGATGAGCTATGCGAATTACCTCAGCTGAAAGAGTTGGCATTAAAAGATCCTGAATTTGCAAAGCAATATGACGCGATGAACGAAAATTTTACGGGTATGCTTGAGAATCTTGGAGAAGGGATCAATAGTGAAAGCTATTGGGATGGTTCTGAAGAGATATCAAGAGGAAGAGGGGAATATGAGAGAGCTCTGCTACGAGAATGGGTCGCTCGCCTTATTTAGAACACCCTCAAAATGATTTGAAGAGGCTTTGTTGCGCAATTTCCCCAAGCAGGATAGCTGCCTGGACGCTGCCTAATTCAGACTACCACTTTATAGCTTTTTGACATTCCAACTTCTGTCATTCGATATGGAGAAAAAGGTGCTCAAAAACTGTCCGGAGCTTAGTATGCCTTTCTAGGGCAAGCTGGCAGGTCTGGATCCGTTTAAACACCTGCTCTAAAGTTGGAAACTGTCCGAGGGCGCTTCGTCTAAGCTTTTCTTCATGGTCGCGATAATAGAGAAAGCCGGAATGCCCTTCTTCCCGGATAAAATGGAGGTCTCTATACCAGGCGAGGATCTCTTCGAATAAAGATTCGGCCTGCCTATGGATGTGAATCGATCCTCCTTCTCCTCCATTATCGCCCTCTTCTGATTCCAATTCGAGTACCTCTTCAAGTTGCGTGCAAAGCTTGAGGAAACGAGGATATTCTCTTTGGGTATCACAGGTAAGCAGCTCGATCAAGACCTCTCTTTTCTGGTTGCGCGCATCGGTCGTTAGCTGCAAAGCCTTGCCGATTGATCCGTGAGACAAAAGAGCGATCCGTTCAGCTTCCGCTGAACTCTTTTGATGGTACTGAACGAGATGCTCCGAAATTAACAGATCGCTGATGGGAAAAAACGGAATGCGGCGGCAGCGAGAGACAATCGTTGGTAGAATGCGCTCAGGCCTATCGGAAAGCAAGATGATGTAGCTATCGAGATTGGGCTCCTCAAAAGTTTTGAGCAGGGCGTTGCTGCTAGCAGGAAGCATCTGATGCGCATCATGGATGATAAAGACTTTAACGGCGGCTTCAAAGGGGGGCATTCCGACTTCACTGATCAACTTCCGCATCGCATCGATCGGGTGCAAAGAGCCTTTGCCTTCAGGCATATAGACATGAATATCGGGATGATTGCCAGAGGTAATTTTTGCTTGATGGTGCTCTCCCATTAAATGGGTAGCCAGGGCAAAAGCAAATCGGCTTTTTCCGATGCCTTCGGGTCCCGAAAAAAGGAGAGTATTGGGAACAGTTTTTTTCTGAACCATCCGCTCGAGGGCGGATTTGGCCATCTCATTTCCGAGCAGAGTGCAAAAGGACATTAATTTTCTCTATTGCTTGTTGAAAAACGTCTTCGGGTGATTGGCTGGCATCGAGGATCTTGAACCGTTTTGGCTCTTTTTTGGCGATCTTGTGAAAGGCTTTACGGATCTTCTGATGAAATTTAAGTGTTTCTAACTCGATCCGATCTTTGCTCATTCCGGCTTTATCAACCCGATCAAAGCCAATCTTAGGATCGAGGTCGAGGTAAATGGTCAGATCAGGCTTAATATCTCGGCAGGAAAAGGCGCATAGTTTGCGCACCCATGCTTCTTCAAAGCCGCGCGCTCCACTTTGGTAAGCAATCGTCGAGTCATTGAACCTGTCGCAGAGAACAACCTCTTTTCGCTTGAACGCGGGAAGGATCAGTTCATCCACATGCTGAGCCCGATCGGAAAGAAAAAGGAGGAGTTCGGCCCTTTTAGAAAGAGAGTGTTCTTGATGGTCAAGCAAAAGCGAGCGGATTTGTTTTCCAATCGCAGTCCCGCCTGGAGCTCGTGTTTTAAGGACAGGAAGGCAAAGAGACTGGAGATAGAAAAAGACCTTTTCAATCAATGTGGTCTTCCCCGCTCCTTCCCCACCTTCAAAAGTGATCAAAACACCTGTGCGCTTCATGAGTTTCCGCTTGGGATTATTAGGGCTCTTTTCTTTGTAAAGCGTCTACTCTTCTGAGGTCACGTCTTCTTGCATCGATCCCTGTCCTTCAGCTGTATGATGTACAGTTTCTTCAGAGGGAGTCTCATTTTTTTGCCCATTGCCGTCAGCTTCTACATGTTCAATGCGGGTAATCCCAACAAGGACATCTTTTTCTGGAAGGTTGACAAGGCGGACGCCTTGGGTCGATCTTCCCATAACGCGGACATCTTGCATGCTAATGCGCAATGTCTGGCCTACATTGGACATCATGACGACGCTATCCTTATCGGTTACAGTAAGAGCTCCAACAACACGCCCATTGCGCTCCGAAGTGATGATCGAACGGACGCCAACGCCGCCTCGGTTGGTTTGGCGGAACTCTTCGACATCAGAACGTTTGCCATAACCATGTTCGCAGACGACGAGGACGGTGTGGTTAGATTGGACAATTTCGCATGAGACAACAGCATCTTCTGGGCTGCGCAAGCTAGCCCCGCGGACACCGCGGGCGACCCTTCCGACAGGGCGCACTTGCGCTTGATCAAAGCGGACAGCCATCCCATTTTTTGTAAAGAGCATCACTTGATCGGTCTCTCGAGTCAGGCGAGCTGCAATCACCTCATCCCCTTCGTCGATATTAATCGCATAGACCCCTTTGCGGCGCGGAGAGCTAAACGCATTCAAATCGGTTTTTTTGACAACCCCTTGACGAGTCGCAAGGAGGATGAATGCGGGCTCATCAAACTTCTTCACACGCAGCACTGTGGCGATCTTCTCCGTAGGTTGGATATCCTCAAGGAGGTTGATCAAAGGTTTCCCTTTTGATCTGCGGCTAGCTTCGGGGATTTCCCAAACTTTGAGCCAATAGCAACGTCCAAAATTCGTGAAAATGAGGAGATAGTCGTGCGTTGATGCGACATAAATATCTTTCAACACATCAGTCTCTTTCTTCAGCTCTAAACCGATCACTCCTTGTCCACCGCGACGTTGCTCACGGAACGTATCGACTGGCATCCGTTTAATGTAATCATCTTCTGAGATCGTGATGATGACGGGCAGATCAGGAATTAGATCTTCAATGTTGAACTCCCCTTCTGCAGCGATGATTTTGGTCTTCCGGTCGGAAGAGTGGTGGCGCCTGAGGTCATTAAGCTCATCTTTAATGATGCCACGGACAAGGCCTTCACTTGCTAAAACCGCCCGGTAATGCGCAATTTTAGCGAGCAGTTCTTGGTACTCCGATTCAATCTTCTCCCCCTCTAATCCGGTGAGCTGATAGAGCCGCAAGTCCAGAACCGCGTTGGCTTGCCGCTCTGTAAAATGGTAGGTTGCCATTAACTGGGCCTTGGCAGCCTCGCGGCTTTCACTAGAGCGGATGAGCTTGACGACAGCATCGAGGTGGTCCAGGGCCTTTAAATACCCCTCTAAAATGTGGGCGCGCGCTTCGGCCTTTCCAAGCTCAAAGCGAGTACGGCGGCGGATCACTTCGATCCGATGCTCGATCCAAGCTAAGATCATTTGCTTGATATTCATCACACGCGGCAATCCTTTATCCAGAGCAAGCATGTTAGAACCAAAGGTCACTTGCATGTCAGTGTACCGATAGAGCTGATTGATCGTAACATCGGGAATCTCACCCCGTTTTAGCTCCAGAACAATCCTCATTCCGTCTTTATCTGACTCATCGCGGATGTCGGAAACACCAGAGATCGTCTTCTCATTGACAAGGTTCGCAATTTTTAGAATTAGGTCAGCCTTGCTAACGTTATAAGGAATCTCATCAATAGCAAGACGTTGGCGATCTCCACCTTCCTGGCCTTCGACGCGGATCACGCCGCGCAAGATAATCTTACCGCGCCCTGTATAGAATGCTTCTTTAACGCCACGATAGCCACAGATCACTCCGCCAGTTGGGAAGTCGGGAGCTGGCATCACTTGCATGATCTGTTCCATCGTTGCTGCAGGATCATCGATTAGCAAAGTCGTCGCAGAAATGAGCTCCCCAAAATTGTGCGGAGGGATATTAGTCGCCATACCGACAGCGATCCCCGAAGAACCGTTGCAGAGCAGGTTCGGAAATTTTGCAGGAAAAACAGTCGGTTCCGTTTTTGTCTCATCATAATTAGGGATAAGGTCAACTGTGTCCTTGTCCAAGTCTTCCATCAAAGCAACGGAGGCATGCGTCAAACGGGCTTCTGTATAACGCATCGCAGCTGGGGGGTCTCCGTCGACAGATCCGAAATTACCTTGCCCATCGACCAGGCGGTAGCGCATCGCCCAATGTTGTGCCATGCGAACTAAAGTCGGGTAGATCACTGTTTCGCCGTGTGGATGATAGTCGCCTGATGTATCGCCTGAAATTTTAGCGCATTTACGGTGTTTGCCTCCCGGGCTTAAGTTAAGCTGGCGCATCGCATATAAAATGCGGCGCTGCGAAGGCTTGAGACCGTCACGGACATCGGGCAGAGCGCGGGAAATAATCACAGACATCGAATAACGAAGGTAGCTTTCCTTGACTTCTTCTTCGACGTTGCGAGGGACGATAATTTCATCTTTTGTATAAGACATATGCGGTTCTCTTAAATATCCAAATTCTTAACTGATAGAGCATGCTGCTCGATGAAGGCTCTTCGCGGTGGCACATCTTCTCCCATTAGCATGGTGAACATGTGGTCTGCAGCGATCGCGTCTGGCAAAGTCACCTTAAGAAGGGTGCGTTTAGCTGGGTCCATTGTCGTTTCCCACAACTGGTCGGCGTTCATTTCACCAAGACCCTTGTAACGTTGGATCTCAATACCTTTACGACCATTATTTCGCAAGAACTCAATCCCTTCTTTTAAGGTGTGGACCGAAGTCTCTTTTGATTCTTCGTCAAGAATATCGAAAAGCTTCCCATCTGCAATGATATATTGATCGATGGCAAAATTGAAAGACGCCAACCGGTTTTTCAACAAGTCTAACGCTTGTTTTTCATAGAGTTCAACGAATGGGATCGACCTTGGTCTAAAGGCCCGGACCTCCTCCGTCTGTTCCGCTTCAGGTATCGACGCCAATGCCTCTGCATGCTTTTGGCGCTGGACTTCCTCATCCTGTTTTTTCATCTCAGCAAACTCATCTTCTGAATAGATGAAGCGACTTGCATCTGCCAGCTTAAGCTGAAAGCGCGGAAGACGTCCCGCCTCATCTTTTGAAGCGACAAATTCGCGGAACGGGATCCCTTTTCTTTCGATAGAAAGGATAAATGTCTCGACTTCGCGCACAGCATCAACCATCTCATCAACTTGATCTTTACTAAGAGGATCTGTCCTTCCGACAAGCCGTAAATGAAGATCGCTTGTGCCTAACTTGATCAAGTACTCGTCCATCTCTTTTTCCGAGTGGATGTAGCGGCTGATTTTTTTGCGCGATACGCGATACAATGGGGGCCGAGCGATATAGATAAAATTGTTCTCGATCAAAGCTGGCATGTGGCGGTAGAAGAAAGTGAGGAGAAGGGTACGGATGTGAGACCCGTCGACGTCAGCGTCCGTCATGATGATGATTTTATGGTAGCGGAGCTTCTCCAAGCTAAAATTATCCTGGCCAATTCCACAGCCAAAAGCTGCGACCATGGCGCCGACTTCTTGATTTTGTAAAATTTTTTCAAGTCGCGCTTTTTCAACGTTCAAAATCTTACCGCGGATCGGCAATACTGCTTGGAACCGCCTATCCCGGCCTGTTTTAGCAGAACCACCCGCAGAATCTCCTTCAACGATATAGATCTCACAGAGCGAGGGATCTTTTTCTTGGCAATCGGTGAGTTTCCCTGGAAGGCGAGCGCTATCCAAAGCTGTCTTTCGCAAGGTGAGCTCGCGAGCCTTGCGAGCAGCTTCGCGCGCTTGCGCGGCCAAAATTGCTTTTTCGACGATCATGCGTGAGATCACAGGGTTCTCTTCGAGATAGATCATCAGCTCCTCGCCTACGATCTGCTGAACAACCGATGCAACATCGCTATTTCCAAGGCGTTGCTTGGTCTGCCCCTCAAACTGAGGATTAGGCACTTTGACAGAAATGACAGCCGTCATCCCTTCGCGCATATCATCGCCCTGGACCCCAATCTTATCGCTCTTAAGCAGGTTATGCCCTTTAATATATTGGTTAAGAACGCGGGTTAGCGCTGTGCTAAAACCTGTGACATGGGTTCCACCCTGACGGGTTGCAATGTTATTGACATAGGAATAAGTATTTTCGTTGTAGGTCTCGTTCCACTGCATCGCAACTTCAAAATCGATAGGCCCATCGATACCCTCTTTAACCCCATTTATGTAGATCGGTTTAGGGAAAAGAGGAGTCTTGTTCTCGTTCAAGTACTCGACAAACGACTTAACGCCCCCTTCATAGCAGAAAGAAACTTCAACAGGCACTGTCTCTCTTTCATCACGGAAATTGATTTTTAAGCCTCGGTTTAAAAAGGCGAGTTCGCGAAATCTCTTCAGGAGGATATCGTAGTCGTAGACCGTGACAGTAAAGATCGAATCATCAGGCCAGAACGAGACTTTCGTTCCATGCTTTTGCGTAGGACCAAGTGGCTTCAAGCTCGACACTGGTTTCCCTTTTGAAAACGTCATCTCATGAATGTTGCCGTTTTGAAAAACTTCGACAACCAGCTTTTTAGAAAGGGCATTAACGCAAGAGACCCCTACCCCGTGAAGACCGCCGGAGACCTTATAGGTATTTTTATCAAATTTACCGCCTGCGTGCAAAATAGTCATTACCACTTCAAGCGCCGTGACTTCACGCCCTTGTTTAACCGACTCTTTTTCGTGCTTGCCAATCGGAATCCCCCTTCCATCATCTTCGACAGTAACGGAGTGGTCCTTATGGAGCGTGACCGTGATCTCTGTACAATGACCTGCTAAAGCTTCGTCGACGCTATTGTCGACCACTTCATAGACCAGCTGATGAAGGCCGTTGACTTGAGTATCGCCTATGTACATACCTGGACGTTCGCGCACCGCTTGAAGACCTTCCAAAACGGTAATCGAACTGGCATCATATTCTTTTTCATTTGTCATCGTCGTCATACCTTAAAATCTCTTTCATTATTGAGGGAAAAGAAGTTTCACAATTCCCTCTATCCATTAGATTCAATCGTTCAACTAAAAGCTCGGCAGATCCAATTAGCCTAAACGGAATACAATATTTTTAATCTCAATAGCTGGAAATCGGTCCCGCAAACAGATTATTAAACGTCCCCTTTCATGCTGAGAGAGCAAGCTGTACAAGGTCGAGTTATTGACCTTAACAAAGAGGATTCCCCCTTCAAAAGAGACGGCTTTTGTCATTGGCGCAAGCTTACTGCCGATGATATCTGGCCAAGACGCTAAAATCAAATCGGGCCTTTCCTTATGCATCTGGCCGATCTGACCAAGAAGGCGTGGCAACAATGACTTCATGTCCCGATTCGTTGATTGGATGCCGTCGTAACCATATGGGACACGTCGGTCTGAATTTTTCTTAGCCATTGCACGTGTATCCGGTCAAGGTTCATCCCAGATTAGGACTATATTTTACATCCCCCATTATAGCAATAGAAAAATGCTAAAAAAGCAGAGCACTTAAACCCATGGCGATCAGAAAATAGATCGACATCGACAAAAAGTCATTAAAAGCCGTGATAATCGGGCCAGCAGCAACAGCGGGATCGACCCCGATCCGGGCAAAAAACAGCGGCGAAAATACACCGAGCACTGTGCCAGCCAAACAGGCCCCCATGAGCCCGATCCCAACAATCAGGCCGACTGCAATAGGACTAACCTCCACTCCCGATACACCAACAAAGTCGAGCGCATAAACAACAATACCGCAAAGCACCCCGAATATCGAACCCGTTGCCAAACCAAGCAGCAACTCTTTAACGACAGCTTCCCCTTTATTCCCCAAAGAAAGGACCCCTGTTGCCATGCTGCGGACCAGTACAGTGCTGCATTGGATTCCAATATTACCTGACATCCCTGTAATTAATGGAACAAAGAACAGGACAAAGGTCAGGACACCACCAACATAGGATTGAAACGATGAGATCACACCAACATTAATCAGTCCGGCGCATAATGTTACAACAAGCCACGGAGCCCGCGATAAAAAACGTTTAAATAAAGGCTCAGGCACACTGACTTTTTCAGCCGTACCCGCCATATTCGCGATCGTCTCATCGGCAATATCTTCGACAGCATCAAGGACATCTTCGTACGTGATCACACCAAGCATCCGATTTTTTTCATCGACAACAGTCAAAGCTGGGATCTTATATCGTTCGACGATATCGACAACCTCTTCGCGCGAAGTCTCCGGAGACACTTTATGCAAGAGTGAGCGCATCACTTGGCGCAGCGGAAGATGGGGGGAATTGACAATCAGATTCCGGGCAGGAACATAGCCCTGCAGCTCTCCTTCCCTGTTTACTACAAAAACCTTGCGAGTCAAATCGATTCCAGGATTATCGCGGATATGAGCTGCGGCCTCCCCGATAGTGACATCCATAGAAAAGGCAAAAAATTCATTGGTCATCAAACGGCCCGCAGTGTTCCGATGGTGCTTTTTAATTTCACGGATCCGCTGGGCTTTCTTCACTTCGAGCATATCGACGATCCTGCGGAACCTACGCTCTGAAATATCTTCTAATACTTCGACCGCTTCATCAGGAGGCATGTGTTCAAAAAGCATCTTAACTTCGCCATCTTCGATATGGCGCAACACAGCCACTCGAGTGTTACTATCCGTGTTGACCATGAACTCGATTTTGGACTCGATATCGGATAAGTTTTCATATAAAAATGGCCTTGCATGAGAAGGCAACCGAAATGCAGCGTAGGCCAAGTCGACGGGAGAATGTTCCGAAGCAATTTTTGCGATGTCATGGATGATGACAGTCGATGTTTGCTTGTGAAATGCCTGCTCAAGCTTTTGTTGTAAAATATCGTGGAGCTGCGATGTTTTAGAATCCATTAAGTTACCGACCGCGTGATGCAGCTCACCCACTTTCTGGACCTCTTCTGTAACGATTTGCATGATCCACCTCAGCCAGGGTCTTGGCGCAGATCATACTCTGTTTTTGCCATATTTTTCAAACGCAAATGCATCAGCTGACCATCAATTTGGTCATAGCATTTAAATCTGCATTTTACTAGAATTCAAGGACCATTATCATAAATAAAGTTTATCTATGTTCAAACCAGAGAAAATCCGCAATATCGCCATCATTGCCCACATCGATCATGGCAAAACTACAATGCTCGACAGCCTTCTCAAGCAATCCAACGTTTTCCGTGACAACGAGAAAATTCCCGAGCGGGTCATGGACAGTTACGACCAAGAAAAGGAACGTGGGATCACAATTTTTGCCAAACATACAAGCATTTATTTCGAAGATTTTAAAATTAACATTATCGACACCCCCGGCCATGCTGACTTCTCCGGTGAAGTCGAGCGTGTTCTCGGGCTTGTCAACTGTGTCCTCCTGCTGGTCGACGCCCAAGAAGGCCCGATGCCACAGACCCGCTTCGTTCTTTCCCAAGCTTTAAAAATCGGCTTAAAACCGATTGTAGTCCTGAACAAAGTCGACCGTCCGCATGCAGATCCTGACAGGGCTTTAAACTTGACCTTCGATCTCTTTGTCGAACTCGGAGCCAATGACGAACAACTCGACTTCCCAATCTCCTACGCTTCAGGGTTGGGTGGCTTTGCTGTTGCAGACCTCAAAGATCCCCGCGTTAATATGAGACCCCTCTTCGAACTGATCCTTAAAGCAGTCCCCCCCCCGCCAGGAAATCTCGACCTTCCCTTCCTGATGCAAGCAACCACCTTAAGTTATGACGACTTCGTCGGCAGGCAAGCTTGCGGCAGAATTTTAGAAGGCTACATCAAAAAAGGGCAAACAATCACAAAAGTCGACAAAAATGGACATCCGACCCAGCATCGCGTTCAGCGTGTTGAGGGATACCACGGACTGAAGAAAGTCGAGCTTGAAGAGGCGGGCGTTGGCGACATCGTCAGCATCTCAGGGATCCCTGAGATCTCCATTGGCGATACCCTCTGCGATCCTCAGCATGTCTTGCAGCTTCCCCCGATTACGTTGGCAGAGCCAACCCTCTCTATTGAAATGATGGTCAATAACGGCCCCTTCGTTGGAAAAGATGGCAAGCACATCACAATGAACAAAATCCGCGACCGCCTTCTCCAAGAGAAAAAGGCTAACATTTCTTTAAAGATTGAAGAATCTTCCCGAGATGATGCGATTCGTGTTTGCGGACGGGGCGAGCTCCACTTAGCTGTCCTTATGGAAGCCATGCGCCGCGAAGATTATGAATTCACAATCTCTAAACCCCAGGTAATCTTAAAGCAAGTAGAAGGCGAAACTCTTGAACCCTACGAAGTTGCCCATATCGAAGTCCCTCAAGAATATTCAGGGACAATCATTGAAGAGCTTTCCCGCCGTCGTGGCGAAATGCGCGCATTGAGCACCAACGAGCACAATATCACAACAATCGAATTTCTGATCCCCACCCGCGGTCTAATGGGCTACCGCAATGATTTTCTAACGATCACGCGCGGTCTTGGCATCTTGACATCAATCTTTGACAGTTACGGCCCTTGGAAAGGAGAAATGCCAGGACGCCTCCACGGCGCTCTCATTTCTAACGGTTCTGGAAAAACGACGGGATATGCCTGCTTTGGGATCCAAGAGCGTGGAAGCCTATTTGTTTCCCCTGGAGATGAAGTCTATGAAGGGATGGTCGTTGGCGAAAACAACCGCGATAACGACCTTGTTGTCAATGTGACTCGCGGCAAGCAACTAACGAATATTCGCGCTTCAGGCAGCGATGAAAACATCATCCTCGTCCCAGCGCGTACGTTCACCCTGGAGCAAGCGATCGACTTCATTCAAGACGACGAGCTCGTCGAAGTCACCCCCCACTTCATCCGCCTTAGAAAGCGCCTACTAAATGAAAATGATCGGAAGCGCAAAGGCGGCTAAATCCCTCACATGAGGAATCAAAGCTCAACTGCTTTGATTCCCATCCAGCTTCTAAATTGAAAAAGAGCCAATCTAAAATCTCCAACGGAAAGCAGCGTTGATTTCATTGACCTTAGTCCCTTCTCCAAACTCCCCTTGATACCCAACAGAAAAGTCGAGTCTTCCCTCGCGAGAAGCTAAGAATTGAGCTCCAACAAGGAGTTGATCAATTGTTTCATGAAAACTTTGAACAGTGAAATCTGACTCGCATATTTTCAGACCCTTGAATCGAGCAGTATAATTCCCGCCGTTTAGAGGAGTGGTTCTTAGCCAGCCAACGTTAAGACTAGGAATCAAACAGAAGTTAGAAACATGCCATTCTTTGACAAATTTAGCGTTGAGAAGGGAGCGCAAAAAGGAAGCATATTTGCTTTTAACAGTAAGATCGATCGAGTGAGCCCCTTTCTCATGAAACCTACCTTGAAAGCTATTCAATTGGTCTAACATGAGTTCAGGCTGAAAGAAAAGCTGATCCACATTACGAAAAGGCTTAATCCTTCCTCCTACCAAGAGGATCTCCGAGAGGTTCCAAGTCGTAGGATCGCTGGAGGCAGTTCGGGAAAGTCCTGGAAACTTGATTTTTCGATCAACGTTATAAAAATTGCCAGCTCCTAGAAGAAGAAAATCAAAGTAGATGTGTTTAGAGTCATATTTGACATAAGGCCCTAAATACCCAGAATTCACATTAGATTTTCCTTCTTGGTTGTCCCAATGGAGATGGGAGTGGGAGTATCCAGCACCTAAGCCAACGGTCCAGTGGCTAGCGATTAAACGATCTACACCTGTAGCCACCCCATATGTGTGGTTATCAAAGCCTGAGGCTTGCTGACGCCCCTTTTGTGAATACATAAAACCTAGAGGATTTATCCAAATGCTCATGGGGTTTTTTTCGCCAACATAACAGTGGGATCTTTGGCCGGCTCCTGCTACGAAAAAGGTATTCCCTAGATTGAAGTTATTTTCCAACTCAGCCAATGGAAAAGCTCCGAATTGAGCAGGAGTTAATCGATTCAAGGCTTTTACATAGGCATCAGGCTCCAAAGCAAAAAGAGCTTCTACCACCGCTAACAAGTCTGCATTATCAGTTGGAAACGATCGACAAATAAAATAGTCTGAAACTTTTCCAGCATTTCCAGGCGGATTAAAGATTGGGGGTATTAATGTAGTCTGCAAAGTAACTAATTGTACCATGTTCGGCAAGTAGTTCGTTATAAATAGAAGCGCAGGGTGGTTATCAAATACGGAGCTGAATGTACCAGAGGCTCCTCCAACAGCGGTGAGGATTGTGTAGGTGGTCCCAGTTGCATAAGCTCCTGGCGTAACAACGATACTCAAAGCTCCATCTAGAGCAGCGGTCCCTGACACATTTAAGAGGTCTGCGTTGCCTGACGAATCAATCTCAACAAGTAGGGTTCCCGTGGAAGCTTGTGTGTAGTTTCCACTTACGGTTAAAGTACCGATAGAGGCTCCTGGTGACACAACGCCCTGATTTGTAACCGATCCGACTGTTCCTGTTCCGCCGAGCTCAGCTGATGGGAAAACCGTGAATTGGCCGGCTAAATTGCTCATTACTTTTAAATTGCCAGCTTGCACATTCACTATTCCAGCAAAAAGGGAAGAATCTCCGCTCACTGTTAGCTGTCCCGACCCAGTCTTATTCATTGTTCCTGTACCGGTCATGGTGCCAGCATAGGTGCCTGAAGTGGCCTGCTGGAAATTCAATATGGCGTTGTTCAGGATGTTACCTTGTAGACTTGCTGAAGAGCCTTGTAAAGTTCCCGCACTTACGGTCGTTCCTCCGCTGTATGTGTTTGCTCCTGTTAGGATAAGGGTACCGATATTTTGCTTCGTTAAACTTCCCGTGCCAGACACGACACCTCCATAGGTGCCTGTGGTAGCTTCGTCGAAGATGACGC
>CAZOKX010000045.1:0-15492 GCA_964580785.1 uncultured bacterium | reverse complement strand
TCATCCTAATGATCATACACATCTCTGATTAAAAATCTAAATTTAAATCACTATATCAATAGATTAACTTTAAATACAAAGCAAATTGCTCTATTGCTCTGCCGCTTGCATTGACCTAGCTTAAATCTTGACGGGTTTATGGGACTAAACATCTTAAGGCAGCTTCAGTAATGGGCCCAATGGCTAGAAGTTTTTTTCCTTCGGGGAGAGCCCCAAAAATCTCCATGAATCCTTTAACGGTCGATGGACTTGTGAAAACGATCTCATCGATTTCTTCCAAGCTAGGAATAGGAACTACTTTGAGGGTTTTTGTATCGTAGAGGTCACATGCCTGAAAGCGAATCTGCTTTTCGATAAAATATTGGGCGAGGACTGGCCGAGAGAGGGAAGAACGGGGCAAAAGGAAATAAGCGTCCTTAATGTCGATCTTATTTAAGAGTTGGACCAGGCCTTCTTGAGATTCGTTCTCTGCAATATAGGCTGGAGTAGTTCCTTGCGCCTTTAAGCGGGCTGCCGTAATAGCTCCGATCGCAATTATAGTTTTATGTATTAGAATTTCTCTGCTCCATTTCAGTTCGTTGAGATGATCAAAGAAAATCTGAACTGCATTTTTGCTCGTGAAAATCAAATGAGTGTATTCATGCAGGTCATCATATACAACCTTCAATCCAGGCTCTAGTGGACTTTTAGCAACGATTTGGATCACCGGATAGTGGATTAGATGTCCATCAAAGTGTCCTTCCGCTGCAAACTGCGCAGGATCTGTCCCCAAATATAGGACCGTCTTCATGATCACCTCATGTCAATAGCAGAAAATAGTTGTGCCATCTTTTCATCGTTTGAGCGTGCAACAACGGCAAGCCTGCCCTGCAAAGCTGCACTTTCACCCGGTAAATTGATCCTCTTCAGCTCTGTAAGCCCAAGACGAATAAGGGCTGCCTCTGCAATCACAATGCCGTTGTAGATCCCTGCATCTAGCTGTTGCAAGCGGCTGTCAACAGTGCCGCGGATATCAATGCATACTAAATCAGAGCGGAGATCTTTGACATTCTGCTCCCGGCGCAAGCTCGACGTCCCAATCTTAGCACCGATAGGCAAGTGATCTTGTCTTAACACAATAACGTCGGATGCATCAACTCCTTTAGTCAAAGCAACGATGCGCAACCCATGAGGGAGCGGATCGGGGAGGTCTTTTGCGGAATGGATCGAAATGCGAAACTCGCCTTGCAGCTGTTTATAATCGATCTCTTGAGTGAAAAAATTGGTCTTGTCCAGACCGCGGAGCGATGTCGATAAATCCCGGTCCCCTATTGTTTCCAAGCAGACTACCTCAAAGTCAACATGCGAATGGACGGCTTGTATTTCAACAAGGACTTCGGTAACTTGCGCGCGCGATAGGCGAGATTCTCTAGCGCCGACGCGCAAAATGAGTTTACCGGATGAGCTCATGGATTGCTTCCTCAACTTAAAAGAGCGGGCGCTGGAAGTTGTTGCAAAAAATGGCCTACGAAGGCGGATTGCTGTATGCGGCATAGAAAATCGGCCCATACCCAGAAAATGGGAATGCGCCCTCCCCAATCACTACCTTGCACCTCGGTGAGGTGCATATCGTTCTTGGCGCGGCTTTCACTATCTTTACGTGCCATCGGATTAAACTAAATCCCGATCGGGATTTATATCAGAAAGACTAATATCTTCTTGCTCCAGATCAAATAGCGAGGCTTGATTTTTCATCGTAGAGATGACTTCGTAATAGGCCATAAGATACCCTGTATTATAATCGGCATCGCCTTTTTTTGGATTATCGGCCTCTGACTTTGCATTTTTAGCATTATCTTTAAGAAGATCGCTTATATATTTTATATATAGCTCAAAATTTTTGTTTTTCATAATTTCAATTTTCAATCATTTGCTCCAAAATAGTTTGAAGAATGTCTCTTTCTTCTGTATAGCACTGGATTTCAGCTGGCCATCTTTTATTGATTAGAGCATCTTTCCTTCGTGGGTCCATTGTATCCCAGTCTGGACAATGCTTTGAAGGATTAGCAATTTTATCCTTATGGTTGGTAATTTGCTTTTCAAGACTTTTAACGCCTTTTTGAATTTCTTTAGTTGATCTTCCGCCATATAGTTCTATCAATCTAGCATGTTTTCCACCATTTTTTGCTGCTATATATGCTTCGCTTGGTGATTTATTGATTAAGTTTTCAAAAGCGTTATCAATAGCAGCTTCCAATTTTCCAGATTGCTTTAATTGCCCCATTTCGCGCGCGCTAAAGCCTAATTCCTCTGCAAAAAATGCTGTTTTTTGACCTGTCCCAACAATTTCTGTGATTTTAGCTATATTTCCAATGCCTGACGCTGTCTCGAGAATAAGAGTTTCTTGCGCGATTTGAAGGTTTTTACATATAGCAGCTAGTTCCTGAGCACTTTTTACACTCCTACTTGCTACTTTAGCTATAGCACCTGGAACAAGGATGTCGGCTCCGTATTTCCCTACAGCATATCCAGCTAAATTTCCCCTCTTATCTGATGGTAGTGTGTCCCACTGAATCACAAGTTGATACACCTCTGGAAATAGCGCCTCAGCAACAACCCCCCATTCGTCCTTGTGAACCAGATCAACTAATGTTGAAACAGAATTGACGATTTGCCCTGATGTCTGAATGGGATGCTTCACAAAGTCACCCATAAATAGGAAAAGACCTTTTCCAGATTCGTAAACTCCTTTCTGCAATCCTTTTGCAAAGCCTAAGCTGAACTCAGAAACAGATAGTGGATTTGGCTTTTGGGTTTGGAATTGAGAAGTAAAATGCTTGTAATCTTCTAAAGATCGATCATATTGTCCTAAGCCGAAATGGGCAATTCCTATCTCTAGATAAGGAATGGGATTAGTAGGGTTCGCCTCAATAGCCTTCCCTAAATCCTTAACTGCCTGATTATAATATCCCAGAGATAAGGCACGTTCTCCTCGTACCTGATGGGAAAGAGTATTAAAATCGACTTCTTGGCCTGGATTTGAATAAAGAGAGGTGTAATCCGTCGAAAATTTTCGATCAATTTCTGGATGTGCAATCGAAGGCCCCTGATATCCACCTGGAATCGGGAAAGTATATTTCGAGTTGATATCTTCAACCTCTCGGGCAAGGCTTGGATAGTAAGGAATCTGATTCTGAAGATTGTTGTAGCTATCGTGAGCAAAAAGAGAGCCTAGAACTCGCGCATTTTCTTCCCATGATAACCCCTGGTTATGAAGACTTGAGTTTGTAGGCTGGAAAAACTGATTTTGCGCGATATTTTCTTTGAAGGAATACGCTCGATCGTTAAGAGCAGACCAGAGAGTTGGTGCTTCTTGAGTAGCAGCCATTCCAGGTGGAATATCAGTTGGGATTGAAAGAGTTGAGGAAGAAACCCCGTTTTGATTCTTTTTATCGGACTCACTGTCAGAAGCCGCTGCCGCTGCAGCTACACCTGCGGCCCCAGCTGCTGATGCTCCTCCCGTAGCAGCTCCAGCAGCTCCTGTCGCTGCTGCAGAAGAGGCGGCTGCTACTGCGACAGCCGCTACGACAACAGCTGCCCCGATAATGAGAGTCTTCTTATGCTTTTTAGCGAACTTTTTGACGTGCTTCCATTGCTTTTGTACCCAGCTTTTGCAAAGAACGACTTCGCCATTTCCATATAAAACGGCAGGAATAATCATGTATCGATATTCACCAGGGGTTACAAAAGAAAGGGCATCTTCGTAAAGGTTGTCCTCTCCATTCAAAAGCTCTTCGATATCATCATCTAAAGATAGACTCTCAGGTGAGTTATCCGGAAGAACCCCTTCTTTTGCTAATAAGGCAACGAAGTGGGCGAGGTTCTCTATTTGCTGCTCAGAAGTGCATTTCTTTTCCAGTTCACCAGACTCGAGCTCATCAAGCAGGCGAAGGATTTCATCGTAGGACGGCATGTAGTCTTTTGCTATCTGCTTCTCTTCAAGGTTAACTTTCTGCACCTGAAACGTGATTTGTGGGGTATGACTTTGAGGATAAAGAGCAACAGACGGCATTGTGAGAAGGAGAACAGGGTTTGCAAAAAGCTTGGAATATCGCAGAAAGGGATCCTCCTATTTTAACACCCCCCATGAGGCAATAAAAACGGCTCTTTGTTTTAAAGTTCTCTCAGAAACTTCCCAAATAGCTAAAGAATTAATTTATCAGGCATCCTAACATCCGTAAGGTTTTATTTTCCAATCTTTTTTAAGTGAGAGCAATGGATAGATCTGATGATCTCAGCTTATACCATTTATCAAAAAATAACTTTTATCGCACAATCCTCTGATTTTTCGATACAATCGGAACATTATGCGCTAAAAGTTATTTTTGATAAATGGTATTACGCAGAACATCCTCAAAATGATTTGATTAAACGGAAGGATACAAGCAGGAAGCGCTTGCTCAAAAGTGAGCCAGAATTGGAGGAATGGCCTATTGCTCTGCCGCTTGCATTGACCTAGCTTAAATCTTGACGGGTTTATGGGACTAAGCATCTTAAGGCAGCTTCAGTAATGGGCCCAATGGCTAGAAGTTTTTTTCCTTGGGGGAAAGCCCCAAAAATTTCCATGAATCCTTAGGCGAGATTCTTTAGCGCCGACGCGCAAAATGAGTTTACCGGATGAGCTCATGGATTGCTTCCTCGACCATTTCGACGCCGATAAGAGAAATTTTCTTGGTCAGCTCTGTGCCGATCGCCTTAAGGTTACGCTGAGGAAGAATACAACGAGAAAAACCCATATGGATCGCCTCCCGGATCCTATTCTCAATCCGAGGGACGCTGCGAACCTCTCCGCCAAGCCCTACTTCTCCAACCATCACTGTCTCTGAATCGATCGGTTTGTTGCAAAATGAAGAGGCAATGGCCATCAAAAGCCCTAAGTCGATCGCCGGCTCAACGATCTTAAGCCCTCCTGCAACCGATACAAACACGTCGGAATGGTGGAGCTGATACCCCATCCGCTTTTCCAGCACAGCTAAAAGCAGGGAGAGGCGGTTCTGATCGAGGCCTGTTGATTTGCGTGAAGAAGTCGAAAAAGCAGAAGCGGCGACAAGTGCCTGGACTTCGATCAGAAGAGCCCGGGTCCCTTCGATCGTTGGGATGATCACCGAACCAGCAACCTCTTTCATCCTTTCTTCAAGGAATAAAACGGATGGGTTGCTTACTTCAACAAGACCTGTTGAGACCATTTGAAACAAGGCGATGTCATCGGTTGGCCCGAAACGATTTTTTACGGATCTTAATAGACGATATCCATGCTGGCGGTCCCCTTCAAAGTCAAGAACTGTGTCGACCAAGTGCTCTAAAATGCGAGGACCAGCGATCTCTCCTGATTTTGTAACATGGCCGATCAAAAAGGTGGCAATGCCGAGTCCTTTAGCCAGATGCATGAACTCCATGGCAAGCTCCCGCACTTGGCTGACCGATCCTGGAGATGAAGGGAGCTCGCTTTTATACAAAATCTGAATCGAATCGACAACCAAAATATCTGGCTTCAACTGTTCGACGTGCATCTTGATATTCGAAAAGAGGGTATCACTGAGGAGAAAAAGGCGATCGCTGTTGACGTTAAGGCGTTTTGCGCGAAGCGATGTCTGTTCTACCGACTCTTCTCCGCACACGTAGAGCACTGTCAAATCTTGCTCTGCTAATTGTTGGGCAAGCTGCATCATTAGCGTTGATTTGCCGATTCCAGGATCTCCGCCAATTAATGTCAATGAACCTGAGACAATTCCACCTCCAAGCAAACGATCGCATTCGGGCATCTTTGTAGAAATCCTCCGAAATTCTGTTGAGGCGACCTCTTTAACACGCATGGGCTGCGCAGTTGGCTTGTTCGTCGGGTCAAAGCGTTTGCATTTATCATCAATCTCCAACTCTTGTGAGAATGTATTCCACTTTTGGCATACGGAACAACTCCCCGTCCACTTCGTCTGCCGATGGCCGCAATCGGTGCAACCCCAAACTACTTTCTGTTTAACCATGCAACTCTCCTGCCAACTTTCTTAAGGCATTTTCCGCGGCAACCTGTTCAGCTTCTTTCTTTGAAGATCCTGTCCCCTCTCCAACTTCCTGCTCATCGATGAGGGCGACCACATAGAATACTTTGCTATGATCAGGACCCATCTCTTTTAGCACTTTGTAAATAGGAGGTTTTTGGTGCCTCTTCTGCGAATAGTCCTGCAGCTCAGCTTTCCAATTGCGCAGAGGGGCGGACAAGAGCTCAGCGATCTCTTCGGAAAAATGGCCGAAGAAAAACCGCTTCACCTCATCTAATCCACCGTCAAGAAAAATGCCTCCGATCAATGCTTCAAAAAGATCTGCCAAGATCGAATCCCTTCCCCTTCCGTCATTCATTCTTTCCCCTCTGCCAAGGAGTACATATTGGGAGATCTCGAGCTGATGGACAAACTGAACACAGCGGCCCGCTTCAACAATCTGAGAGCGGAGATGGGAAAGTCGCCCTTCCGGTTCTTTCGGAAGATGGGTATATAAGAAATCGGAGACGATCAATCCCAATACCGAATCGCCCAAAAATTCGAGCCTCTCATTATGCTCGTTGACAAGATCGCGATGCTCATTAAAAAAAGAGCGGTGGACGAATGCTAATAAAAATAACTTCTTCTCTTTGAACTCATAGCCAATCTTATCTTCAATCTCTTTACCTCGCTCAAGCAACTCTTCAATAGCGTTCATCAAAACCCACTTGAAAATATTAAAGAAGAAGCAATCCGGCCTTTAAAAGTCGTTTCGACCTCGAAAGGGATCCCTAAAACATAGGCATCAACAACGTTTTTATAAACTTTCAATGGAACGCTATTAGCAGAGTTTCGATTAGGCATCATTCCTCCTTCGCTGGGACATTTACAATTATATAGAGAAAGTCCATACTTTCTAGTATTCTCAACACAGAGCTCATACAACGTGTCATATTAAAGGAAAATCATGGTTCAAATCAACCCTTGCTTTCAGGCAATTAAACGGGAGTACATCTTCCCGATTATTGACGAAAAACTAGCAGATTTGAAGCGGGATTTTCCCCAAGCAGAAATTGTCAATCTAGGCGTTGGCGACATCGCTCTCCCCCTTGCACCGGCGATTGTTACAGCGATCTGCGATGCTACGCGTGAAATGGGCACTGAAGAAGGGATCAAAGGATACGGTCCTTCTTGCGGATACCCATTTTTACGTCAAGCTATTGCAAAACATGAGTTTGCCCACCTCGGTATTTCAGCAGACGAGATCTTCATTTCCGACGGAGCCAATAGCGATACCGCCAATATTCAAGAATTGTTTTGTCAGTCAGCTATTGTTGGAATAACCGACCCGACTTATCCGGCTTATCTCGACTCCTGCTTATTAGCTGGAAAGAAGACTATTACTCTCCCATGCCTAGAAGAAAATGGCTTTTTCCCTGAGCCTCCCGAAGAACATTGCGATCTGGTCTACCTGTGCTCTCCGAACAACCCAACAGGAATTGCCATGAACCGCTCCCAATTAAAGAAGTGGGTCGACTATGCACTGAGGAAACAAGCGGTCTTATTTGTCGATAATGCCTATGAAGCTTTCATTACTTCACCCGAAGCCCCCCGGAGCATTTTCGAGATCGAAGGGGCTAAAGAATGCGCGGTCGAGTTCCGCAGTTTTTCTAAATCGGCAGGTTATACAGGGCTGCGCTGCGCCTATACGATCCTTCCCAAAACTCTTAAAGGGATGATCGACGGGAAAGAACAACCTCTCTATAGCCTATGGAATAAACGACAGGTCATTAAATTCAATGGGGCAGCTTATCCCATCCAAAAAGGCGCTGAGGCGGTCTATACTCAACAAGGGCGTAAAGAAACGCAAGCCCAGGTTCAGTCCTACCTGGATGAAGCCCAGCGCTTTCTAACAACCCTTAAAGAACTCGGCTATACCTGCTATGGCGGTATCGATTCACCTTATATTTGGTGGAAGACGCCTCCAAAAAAATCCTCCTGGGACTTTTTTGATCTCTTGCTTAAACAATGCCACATGATCACAATTCCTGGAACGGGCTTTGGCGAATGTGGAGAAGGCTTCGTTCGACTATCGGCATTTTCATTACCCAATAAGACAACACTTGCCCTAGAACGGATTCGACGGCTATAAATTCTGGAAAAATCTCATGCGCTTTGCTTTAAACAGTGACCACAAAGACTTTTACGCAAAAAACGGTTTTATCGAATTTGAAGGACTGCTCGATGCACAAGCTGTCACCGCTTTGCAACAAGAAATCGATTCTACCCTATGCCTACGGTTAAATACCTCTTCCATCCTCATGGCAAGGCTTCCTCGCAAAGCTATTTTTGAATCGGGATTTGATTTATGGCGCAACAGCGGAGCCGTCAAGCAAGCTCTTTTCAAAACGACCTTTACAGAACTCTCAGCGCAACTTTTTAAAGCTAATCTACTGCGCGTCGGCTTTGACCAATACATTGATACGGGCGCTGGCTCTGACTTCCCGTTAAAAGAGCCCCTTTCGTTCAATGCTTTCAGCTGTGCCAATCCCCTTTCTGGAATCCTCATGTTCCGTTTATCAGAAACCCCTGCAGATCCTTGCGATCCGCAAGTTTGTCCGATCCCATCCCGGGTGGGAAGCGGGATTTTTCTTTCTCCTGATAAAGTGATCCCTTGGGCTGAACTATTCTCCAAAAAAAACCTTCGCCTGATGATTTTAGCCTACGCCTCAAAAAGGACATTTTATCGCTTAGAAAAAAACGATCCTCATACCCATCTATGGAAAAGACTTGGTTATGTATTCGGCGACCTGCTTAAAGACAATCTTCATCCGATTCTGCACCGCGCATAGGGACCTATCACTAGATTTTTTCAAAATGGCACAAAGTCTTCTTACTGAGTCAGAAAGCCCCCAGCAATCCATATGTTTAATGCTCCATATTCTGTTAGGGAGACCGTCTCATCATCATCTTGTAATTCCCATACCCTGCTCGAATCCATACCCATTGGGCGCTTTTCATCTAATAAACAATTAAGAAGTGGATAGAGGTCTTGGTTGTTATCAAAAGCAAATCTCAGAGCCCGAATAAAGGCCTCTATAGAAAGATGCGTATAAAAGCAGGTAAGAAGCTCCTCAGAAGTTCTTTCGAGCAGTTGCTTATATAAGGTGTGTGTGTGCTGATCGAACTGGATCATGTGTTCGAAGCCAACATGTGACGCAATCCGGTTTTTGAGAAAAAGACTTTGGTGAGGAAGTTGTTCGGTCTCTCCTTTTGCTCCAGTTAATTCCCTCATCATCGAATTATCAGCAGAGAGAAGATCGTTAAAAACCTGCTGAACTATCACATTTAGTTGTGCAACGGCTTTTTCAGTCGTCCGCATTCCCGCCTGCTCTTGTTGAGAGTATTTATATTTCATAGGCAATTGATTATACATCAAGGCTATGCCTTCCGCTGCCGCTGCTTCGCATTTCTGAGTAGCGCTTGCTAGGCCGAACAAAGCCTCTTCCTGTACGGAAAAGAGCTTTCCTGGACTTATTTCAGCAGGTTGGTCCAAGATGTGCTTAAGAATTGCTACGAGAAAGGCTTGGTGCAAAGGCACCTTCTCTTCAGGCTCCCCCGACTTGCTAAGCAACTTCTTCAGATAGCTACCATTCAGACTCCTTTCGCAAGAGTCTAGACCGATCTCATAAGATCCCCTAATATGCTGTTCAAGCCTATCCCGCTCATCCTGTGATAAAGAAGCGATTCTTTGATTAAAATTATTGAGCAGTTTTCGCGGCGTTCTTTCATTGATACCGGAGCTTAAATCTTTAAACCGCAAAGCACCAGAGTCTTGTGCTATAAAAACTTTTTGGTTAAAGTACACAACCCGATCGCCTGCTTCCTTCGGGGGCTGGTCTACGTAAATACAGGGAGCTCCGCGAGCTTTATTCAACATAGAATAAATTGAATAGGGATTTTTTGGGTTTTTGGGGTCTTCTGTGGCTATAACAACGCTTAGAGCTTGTTGAGCTAGCCTATGTTCATTGAGCAGGAAAAGGTCGCCTCTTCTTTCTAAAATCATCTTCGCCAGCCCTCTGACGCCTAAAGGATTAGTCTCATTTTCCAATCGACCCATTAGATATTCTTCCCAAGATTTGCGCAGTTTGGGGTTTTGATCCAAAAAGTACCTAATAAAATCACCACAACAGTCAACCTTGGCCGGAAAGCGGTATTGCCGCATCGATTCGGTTACTACTTTGCGGGAGGATTCTGGAAGCAAGGCTAGAATGAGAATAACGGTTAAGCTTCGAGGTGACCAAGGCTTAAGTTCCTTGCAAATTTTGACAGCAGCGATAGAAACCTGCTCTCTTTCTCCCGGCGCAACCCTTTCCAATACTGTTAAAACAGACTCTACCCACTGCGCATTCCTGGCTCCAAGCTCTTTGCAATTATAAACAGCTGCGGTGGCAATCTCCGCCCTTTCGCCAGATGCAATCTTTTCCACTCTTCTTAAAATGAGCAACACGTCTTGCAAGCCTTTGAATCCAAGCTCCCCACAAATGTAAGCGACTACACCAGCAATCTCCTCTCTTTCTCCTGGTGCAGCCTTTTCCAACTCCCTTAGAATGCACGCTATATCTTGCAAACTTTTGATTTCAAGATTTTTGCAAATCTTGACAGCTGCAGTAGCAAGATCCCCTGTTTTGCCTGGTGATGCTCTTTCCAAATCTCTTAGAACAACGACCACCTCTTTTAAGTCATTTATATCAAGATTTTTGCAAATATAAGCGCCTGCAATGAAAACCTTTTCTTCTTCATCCAAAACTCCTAAAGCAACTCGTTGAACGGCTCGCTCAAACCTGGGGAGGTCCTCAAAAGCTTGAACCGCTCCAAAACTAACCTCCAGCGGCTGCCCAGATAGGATCGAAATAGAAGAAAAAATTTTTTGTCTAACGCTTTCGGGCAAAGCTCCCAGGCTCTCTTTTTGGCTATTAAGATCGCCATACGTAAACAGATCTAATAGAGGTTGATAGGAGTTTTTCCCAGCAAACAGTTCGTTCGATGATGCAGCCATTTAAGACCCCTTTTTTTATTCAATTTTTAATATAATGAAGGCTTTATTATAAAAAAGATTATATGTTTTTTAATAAATAAAATCAATATATATTAAATTAATTAATACTATACCTATTTATAAATTAAATCCTTTAAAACGCCCCCACCTGCTTTCCTGATGAGAGGGCATTCATAGATATATCAAAAAAGGTAATCACACCATTTACCAAAAATAACTTTTAGCGCATAATGTTCCGATTGTATCGAAAAATCAGAGGATTGTGCGATAAAAGTTATTTTGATAAATGGTATCACAAAGAGAGATCCTGGCAAACACAGGAAGAGAAAGACTTAATCTTTTTTGGGTCATTGATATTGTCAGTCACAATATTGTGATCCAAGAAGATCAGACCTTAAATGCAGAACCCACAATCCGTTTTTTCAAAAAAAATCGAGTAAGGGTATCCGAGTAAACGGGAAATATACGTATTTTGTGACAATGCATTGTATTATCGAAATAAGGCAGTTAAACAATGTCGTCTAGCATAATAGACATAATGTTGGATAGCAGTGGTGAGGAGAGGACCTCTCTGGGGAACTCCTTCTTCTGTTGCCTTTACAAGTACTTCCTTGATGATTCCTGCTTGCCACGTATTCCCTGATCAGAAGAAGAATTTTCCTGTCCTTTACTCGTTTTGCCACCCTCACCATCAGCATATCATGGTTGACTTTATAAAAAAAATTTTTATAAATTTAACCGTTTTTGCAAACAGCTCCGCTGCTAAGCTTCACTGAAGCTCCTCGTGGTCTACGCAGCTTGCGGAGGTTGTTTGATTTTACTTTGGTCGATGAAAAGAATGAAATCTTTCATGATGTTCAAGGTCTCAGTGAGCTGGAGATCGTTTTGCCCAAAAAAATCGAAGGTATCGGCAAGCTCATCTTTTTTACCGAGCCCTTTGATGAAGTTTTGGTAGTTTTTATTTTGACTAATGCGTAGTTCAGAGTTTTTTTTCAGCTTCTCTAAAAACGGCTGATAATCGGTTATAATGGGCTGCATCTGCTCTTTATACATCCGATTGATTTGATAGCGATGCATAGCGGGGACATCGCTCAAATCATCTTGAAAGCTCGGAGTGATTTGTTCGGTTCCGACAGGGTATTTAGCAAATTTTTCACCAATTTCCATTTCAGAAAAAATGCCAGGTACGACAATGTCTGCTTTGACGCCGACTAATTGAGGACTTTTTCCGGAAACGGTGTAGTAACGGCCACGTGTGACTTTATATTCCCCTTTTGGATTTACTTTCCCGAAGTTAGCCGCTTCTAAAGTGAAGGTTTGGAATGTCCCTTTTCCAAATGTTTCAGGATCGCCAATGACAAAAGCGCGTCCGTAGTCTTGCAGCGTTTGGGCAACGATTTCTGCTGCAGAAGCGCTTGTCCGATTCGTTAGGATCATCAAGGGGCCGTCCCATACTTTTTTTCCATCAATATTACGTAGGTGTTGGATGTGTCCTGTGTTGTCTTTAACAGAAACCACGACACCTTTTGAAATGAACAGGCCAGTCACTGCAACAGCCTGAGGGAGCAATCCACCCGCATTGTTGCGCAAATCGAGAATGACACCTTTCACATTACGCTCTTTTTTAATAGCCTCAATGGCTGCTGCAAGGTCTGCTGCCGAGGAACTTTTGGAGTCTTGATAGAAAGAAAACAGGTGTAAAATGGCAATGATCCCGTCCCCATAGGGTTCATAATAAGACTCGAGACGGCTTTCTTTCAAAACAACTTCTCCTCTGACAATCTCGATGTCTAGCTTGTCTTCTTTGGAAACATCTCCATCTTTTGTTTCGCGTAAAACAGTGAGGATGACATTCGAGCCTTGCGGGCCTCGAATTAGTTCAACAGCTTCAACGATGTCCATGCCGACAACAGGTTCCTGATCGACGGCAACGATCCGATCACCAGCTTTCAGTTTATTTCCAAGGCTTGCTGGACCGCCATCGACAAGGCGAACAACGGAAAAGCCGCTAAGATCATCGCGTAATTGAGCTCCAATCCCAAATAGCCTCTGCTGCACTTGAATCATAAATTGGCTAGCTTCCGCAGGAGTGAAATAGATGGTTTGGGAATCAAGTGCTGAACTGGTTGCTTTAAGTACATAGCTCAAAACGAGTTGCTTCCTCTCTTCAGAAGAGGCGGTGATGAGTTCAGATTCACGATTGAGGCGCCGCTTACAAATTCGCTGCAAGAATTGCTCTTGTGTTTCAGGGTCGATTTTTTGGGCTGTTTGGAGCTGTAGAGATTTAATTCTCAGAAGACGGTCTGTGAGCTCTTCTTTTGACTTAGCCCATCCGATGTCTTTAAATTCAATCGGTTGGACGTTCGAAGGGAGGGGAGCATTTTGAATGAGCTTTTCAATCTCGTTGCGCCGTTCGATAGCAGCTAACATAGCAGCATGGATCTTTTCAAAGATCGAGAAGTCTTCTCTTTTAATGCTCTCCGTGGCTTGAGCGAGGAGCTCATCATTGGGGGTTAGCCAGGCAAAAATATCGGATTCGATAAAGTATGTTTTTCCTGGATCAAGCTCTTCTAGAAAGTTCTGGAGGGCTCGAGAGGTAAGTTCTAGGGTTAATTGCCGATGGCAGACATGAGCTTTTAGAATTTCCTCTATTTTGTTTCGGGTATCTTTAGGTGTCAGCGTGGGGGGTTTGGCAAAGCCTAAGAGTGTAAAACAGAGAAAAAGCAATAAAAAAAGTCCTCGAACCATGATTTTACCTATGTCTAGTGCTATTTTTACGCAGCTTATAGCCATTCAATACTTTATGGCTATAAGAATTCGTTTTTTTAACCGCTCTTTAAGCATCTGTTTTCAGTGACTTAGGCCACAAAAAAAATCAGTATATGGTTGATTTCAATTCATTTATATGCCATAATTATTGTTCAAAGCGGCGAATAGAATTGTATTATTTCAAAAGCTGCTAAAATTGACCTCTTTAAAAATAAGATATTGAAACAAAATGGTTTCTGAATAAAGAGGGGCGGCTTTGTAAAAGTTTGTTTTGACTTTTGGAGGATTAAATCATGGAAAAAGAAACACTTGGCCACGGAGAGGGCTGTCTATCAGCCCCTCCGGGCAAAAAGGTAGTTTCAATTACAGAGGCGGCGAAGATTAATAATGTGACCCGCCAGGCGATCTATGTAGCCATTAAGCAAAAGAAGCTGAGGGCTTCGAAAGACTCGACTCGATGGACAATCGATCTAGAGGACCTGGAAAACTACCGGAAACAAAAGTATTCTAGATCCAAATCGATGTTCAACGGCGAGTTGCTTTTTGATAATCAAAAAGGCTACTTTTCTGTTAACCAAGTTGCTAAAATGCTCAATGTGCCAGCGCAGAAGATCTATTATGCTACCCGCGTAGGTCTGATGAAAGCTTCACGGCGAGGAGCTGCTTGGGTCATTCATTCGAATGAGATTAAAGACTATCAACAAAATTATTTAGAGAAGAAAACACAACGTTCAGAAGTTATGTAGTTTTCTCTCGTGAGATGAGTAGGGATATAGGCCTATCCTTCAAGGAGTTGAACCGCCGGCATTCATGGTGCCAGCGGTTTTTTTGCCTAAGCGCGCGCTCCAAATATAAGGTTGTACTATTTGAGGTAGTTGCAAAACCCCTTCTTCGTCGGGACTTCGTAATGTAAAAATGTGCTCCTAAACCCGATTTGTTGCTCAATTGAGGCAATCAAGGGGGCATTTTTCTCAAAATACGCCTACTTTATGGGCGTCCTCGCCCTATCAACATTCGCTCATAGCCCAAGGGTGATTGCATGATAAATTATACCATTCGTAAAAAATAGAGTCATAAAATTAATTGACATCGTGTAAGATGTTTGCCTTTACCAGGAGGCACGCAATGCGAGGAAGAAAGGCAGATCAGATCAAGGGAATTGAACAATACGATTTTGATAAATTAGCTACCAAAGCAGGAAGCCCTAGATAGTGTAGTCACAAGATCCCAGCCCAAAGAGCAATACACCTGATGTGGACAGCTGCCAAAAATGAGGCTGTATTTTTTGCGTATCTCGTTGCAATCCCTCTCCAGCGCTTCAAATGTAAAAATGCATTCTCCACCAAATGCCTTAGTTCATAGAGAGCCTTGTCGTATTCTCTTGGAGTTTTCCGGTTCTTTCGCGGTGGTATGACTACTGTCATTCCCTGCTTTTCGCCTTGCTCAACAACGGCATCGCTATCGTACGCCTTATCTGCCAGTAACTGTTCTGCCCTCAGACCCTCTATTAGACGACAGGCTTGAGTGCAGTCTGCTGCTGTACCCTCTGTAACAATAGAGTTCTTCTGAAACCTAAATTTTAATTATCATTTAAGTTATTAGAGTTCTTCTGAAACCTAAATTTTAAGTTCATAGTTGTACAATCCTGCC
>CAZOKX010000044.1:0-15709 GCA_964580785.1 uncultured bacterium | reverse complement strand
GTTAGTTGATAAAATTTGATTTTGGCAAGGAAAATGTTCGAAATGTATTAATTTCCAACATGCTTACCAAGGAATGCCAAAAGGTATGATGATATGAAAAACAATTTTAGGATAAGTCGACCGAAGGGAAACTTATCCTACAAGGCCGGTTGACATTATAGGCCGTTAGGTCATAGTATTTTGGGTTCGTATTTATGTTAATAGGTGACTTGCAATGCTTGATATTAAGCTTATCCGTACAAATAAAGATGCTATTGAAGCCAAGTTAAAGACCAAAGATCCCGAAGTCAACCTCTCCCCGCTCTTAGCTCTAGATGAAAGGATCCGTTTCATTAAGACAAATGCGGAAGAGTTAAAAGCATCGCGCAACCACCTGTCCAAAGAGATCGGCGAGAAGAAAAAAGCGAAGCAAGATACAACTGAGCTCATGCAGGAAGTTGCAGGACTGGGCGATAAGATTGCCATCCTCGATCAAGAGCTCACCGCCTTAGAGCAAGACCTCCTGCATAAAATGTCGTGCCTTCCCAACACCCCTTGCGATGAGATCAAAGTCGCCATGGACCCCAAGGACAATGTTTGCATTAAGACGTTTGGAGAAAAAAGAAACTTCTCATTTCCTTTTAAGAACCATGTTGAACTTAATGATAGACTCCATCTGTTTGATTTTAAACGAGCAGCTAAGGTTTCAGGCTCTGGATGGCCGGCTTATACCAATTTAGGAGCTCGGCTTGAGTGGGCCCTACTTAACTACATGATCGATACCCATTTAGAAAATGGGTTCGAAATGTGGATGCCTCCCCATCTCGTTCGTCCTGAAATCATGTATGGATCTGGACAACTTCCTAAATTTGAGAAGCAACTCTTTAAAATTCAGGATGAAGACTACAACCTATTCCTCATTCCGACATCGGAAGTGGTGCTCAACGGACTCTTTTTTGACGAGATCATCAAAGAAGAGGAACTCCCCAAAAAGTTCATCGCCTACACGCCTTGCTTCCGCCGAGAAGCCGGAGCTGCAGGCTCTCAAGAGCGTGGGCTGATCCGCATGCATCAATTTAATAAAGTGGAAATGTTCTCATTCACAAAGCCAGACCAAAGCGATCGGGTTTTTGAACAGATGATGGCTAGTGCAGAAGAGATCCTTCAAGGGCTTAATATGCATTACAGGAACATGCTCCTTGTCACCGGCGATATGTCTTTTGCCGCTGCAAAAACGGTCGATATTGAAGTCTATCTTCCAGGGCAAGACCGCTATTATGAAGTCTCTTCCGTTTCAAACTGCACAGATTTTCAATCGCGCCGCTCGCAAATTCGGTATCGCCGCAAAGAGGAGAAGCCTGAGCTAGTCCACACCCTAAATGGATCGGGGCTTGCAACCTCAAGACTGATGGTCGCGCTGCTTGAGAACAATCAGAACGAAGACGGTTCTGTCACTTTACCGATCGTTTTGCACAAATATTTAAACGGGGTCAGAGAGCTACTTCCAAAAACTCCTCCAGTTTTGACTTGACAGAGCAGCTTTTATCGAAGAGAATTCGGAGCGCTGTAATAAAAATTGAGGAACCATGGCACATATTCTCTCAGATTTTAAGGCATTTTTGGACCAATCACCGACGGCATGGCATGCAGTGAGCCAATTGGGTAACCGGCTGGCTGTTTGCGATTTCTCCCCTTTGAGCGAAAGTGAAAAGTGGAAACTCGAGCCGGGAAAAAAATATTTCGTCTCCAGAGGCGGCGCCCTCTGCGCCTTTGTCCTTCCTCAAGCAAAGCCTCAGCGTGCTGTTGTGTTAGCATCGCACACAGATAGCCCCTCATTGAAGCTGAAACCCAGACCTTTTTTTCAGAAGGAGAATATGTCCCTGTTGGGAGTAGAGGTGTATGGGAGCCCTCTGCTGACATCCTGGTTGAACCGCGATCTTGCATTGGCTGGCCGCGTTCTTGTCACTAACGGCAACCACCAAGTCGAGGAGAAGTTGGTCTTCTTAGACGATGTCGCGCTGTTTATTCCTCAACTTGCGATCCATCTCGATCGGGAAGTTAACGATAAAGGGCTTGTTATCAATAAGCAAGACCACCTCTGCCCTATCGTCGGCCTTATTGAAGAAGGTTCTGATCCTCTCCAATCTCTTGAAAATCTGCTGCGGCGCCATCTTTCATTCGACTCATTAGTCTCCTTTGAACTCTTTTTGGTTCCTCTGGAACCTGCCCGTTTCGTCGGCTCCAAGAATGAAATGATTGCTTCCTATAGGATCGACAACCTAGCCAGCGTCCATGCGTCCATCTCTGCGATGGGCTATCTGAAGCAACCCACCCAGAATGCTCTGCAAATGGCAATTTTTTGGGACAATGAAGAGATCGGTTCCTATACACGCGAAGGTGCTGCATCCCCTTTTTTTTCCGATATCCTTCAGCGTATCGGCTACAATTTTAAACTGGATGTCGAAGAGATCCTGATGCTGAAAAATAATGCACTTTGCATATCGGTCGACATGGCCCACGCATTAAATCCAAATTATCCAAAAAAACACGATCCTAACCACCAGCCTCTTCTTGGCAAAGGGATCGTCCTAAAGTTCAATGCCAACCAAAAATATGCATCGAACGCCCATTCTGCTGCAACAATTATCCAAGCCTGCAAAACCCTTAACTTGGCCCAACAATCCTTTGCTTGTAGGTCAGATATTTCTTGCGGAAGTACAGTTGGCCCCATCGTTGCTCAAGAAACCGGCATTAATACAGTGGATATTGGATGCCCCCAGCTTTCGATGCATTCGATACGGGAAGTGATGGCATGTCAAGACTACGTAGACCTGTGCCGCTTGCTCACCTTCCTTCTCGAGGAGGTCTAAGATGTCCAATGCCTCCGATCATTTTGAAGGAAAAACCGTTATTGAGCATTTAAAAGAAGCACGCACCAAAGGCGCTATGGCTGCAGCCGAAGTCCACGGAACAGAGATGCCCGGCCACATTGCAAGCGGCGCAGATGCCTCTAAAGAGAGCGCTTTAGCCGGCCTAATTTTGTGGGCGATAGGAACCCAGATCCTCCCCCCTTTCCAAACACTACAACTTTTGGTCCTTTTTTTTTGTGGGTGGCTTATTTGGAAATGTGGACGGAGCGCCCTTCTCGGCTGGGCCAGAATGGAAAGACTCCACCGCTTGATCGAAGAGGAGCGCTGGGAAATTGAGCACCACCGGTCTCAAGAGCGTCAAGAACTTGCAGAACTCTATCGAGCAAAGGGCTTTATCGGGAAACTTCTGGATGAGGTCGTCGATGTGTTAATGGCTGATGACAATCGTTTACTAAATGTCATGTTGGAAGAAGAACTGGGTTTGACATTAGAGGCGTACGAACACCCCTTAAAGCAAAGCGTTGGCGCAGGAATTGGTGTTCTCATTTCTGGAAGTCTTTTGCTATTTGCACAATGGGCCGCTCCCCTTTTCGGCATTCCCATTGCCGCAGCCCTGATCCTCATTATTGCAGCAACAATCGTTGCAAGACTGGAAAAAAACAGAGCCTTGAACGCTGTCGTTTGGAACCTTGCAATCGGCTCTTTAAGCGCTGGAAGCGTTTATTTTATTGCACAACTGATCAGTCCTAACCCACCTTAAATTAGTATGGGATTATCAACTCCATTTCTCTTTGATGAATTCTTTGCATCTGGAAAAGAAGAGAGCATTAGCCCTTTTCTCTCTCCGTCGTCTCGGATTTGGGGAAAAAATCTCCCGTTAAAGACAGCCATTGCATCAGCAAGTTTTCTTCTTCTATCTTTTCTATTTTCCTTTTATCTCCTTCCGCTTTCCTACCTTTTCTTAATGATCGTCTATTTCCTATCGGGGACACCAGCTCTTCTTGACGCTATTGATGACTTGCGGAACCTTGAAATTAACATCGATGTGCTCATGACGCTAGCCGCTCTTCTTTCAGTAATCATCGGCAGCGGAATGGAAGGGGCCTTGCTTCTTGTCCTCTTCGAGTTCTCTGCTGCAATGGAGAACATGGTTACTGAAAAAACAAAGGGGACGCTGGCCCACCTCAATCAACTCGCCCCGCGCGTTGGCTGTGTGATCTTGCCAGATGGAACATTGTTTGAAAAGTCTGTAAAAGAGATTGAAACAAAAACCCGCTTGCTTGTGAAAGCTGGAGAGCTCGTTCCTCTTGATGGCACTGTCGTCGACGGAAGTTCTTTTGTCAACCTCTTCCACTTAACAGGAGAGAGCCATCCCGTTCCTAAAAAAATTCATGATGATGTCCCAGCCGGCGCCCGGAACCTTGATGGCGCCCTGACCATTGAAGTGACGCGAACAAGCACAGACTCAACCTTTTCCCGGATCATCACCCTCATTACGCAAGCTCAGGAAGCAAAACCCCGTTTACAGCGCGTTTTGGATCGTTTTGGCAGGCGGTATGCAATAACGATCATTAGCTTATTTATTTTTTTTGCTTTGACCCTGCCTTATTTTTTGTCGCTGTCCTATTTCGGTCCGGAAGGAGGTATCTATCGGGCTCTGGCATTTTTGATCGCGGCTTCTCCTTGCGCCCTCATTATTGCCACACCAACAGCTTATCTCAGCGCCATCTCCTCTTGTGCCCGTAAAGGGATTTTGCTCAAAGGCGGCGTTGTTCTCGATGCCCTTGCCAGTTGCACAAAGATCGCCTTTGATAAAACAGGAACTCTGACAACAGGAAAGCTCAGCCTCATCGAAATTGAGCTGATTTGCGGCAGCGAAAAATTGGAAGTGGCCTTGGGAATTGCACATGCTTTAGAGCGCAACGCTGTCCATCCGATCGCTGAGGCGATCAATGCTTATGCAGCTCTACATAAGATCAGGCCTTATCCGATCTCCAATTTCAAATCAGTCCCGGGATTTGGGTTGCAGGCCGCTATCAAAAAGAATGGGACAGTCCACAATGCCTACATCGGCCACGCCGACTACATCTCCCTACACATCCCTGAGAAGATCCAGAGCCAATGGACCCGTCTTTTAAGAACACTAAAAAAAGAAGGGTATCTTAACACTATCCTTCTGATCGACGACCAGCTCTTTACTTTTCATTTTTTAGACGCTATCCGCCCCCAAATCAAAGAGATAATCACCGACTTAAGATCGAAGCACCATCTGCATCCAATCATGCTAACAGGCGATCATTCCGATATCGCCAATGCTATTGCAAAGCAGGTCGGAATCGATGAGGTCTATGCTAATTTAAGGCCTGAAGATAAACTTAAGAAAGTTTCCTCTTTTGCCCATGGGGAAGGCCTCATGATGGTCGGTGATGGAATTAACGATGCCCCTGCACTAGCCCGATCTACTGTGGGCATCTCAATGGGAAAAATTGGAAGCGCTACGGCTGTTGATGCCTCCGATATAGTCTTTCTTAATGACGATCTGTCCCTGCTAGGTTGGCTGAACCACAAGGCCCACAAGACGCGTCGCATCGTCAAGCAGAACATTACTCTAGCATTGTTTGTTATCCTCTTTGCGACAACACCTGCCCTTCTGGGGATTGTTCCCCTTTGGGCTGCGGTCATCCTTCATGAAGGAGGAACAGTCCTGGTCGGCTTGAATAGCCTAAGGCTTCTCAAAAAATAGACCTGCACCTCCTGAAAAAAAGAGCGGGCAAAACCGTGGATTTGGGGCCTAAAAAGGGTTGCAATTTCCTAAATGATCTATGAATAGAGATCCTGAACATTCCGACTAAAAATCTCACCACGCATCTTCTCTTTGTCTTTGTAAAAATACTGAATCGCTCCATCGCTTATGAAATAATGAAAGAGGATAAATTCTGGCAAATCCCGTTTATTTTGTTTTAAATCCTCAAACTTCTTCCTTCCACCATACAACTCAAAGCACAGATCCTGACATGTTAGAGAGATTGTGGACTTGCTAAACTCATCAGAGCAGAGGCGGCTTATCCTCTTAACTCTTTGCTCAAAAGCTAGGAATTTTAGATCCAATGGATCTCTTCTATTAGCGCGAATAAACTGGGCACATTTATTTCTGAATCCGGAAGAAGCTAAAAGCCCGACAATGGGTCTTAAAAGAGGTATTGAAGCTTGAGGAAATCCTAATGTCCATATCTTGATTTGGCCGATGTGATTCTCATTTGGCATGATAAGCTCGTCATCGCAATCAATGAGATTGGCGATTTGTCCTTCTGCATCGAATTGGAATAGGGTGTTTCCTGGATGGCAGTCGCCGGCTCCTTTAAGGATTCCTAAAATGTTATACATCTGCACCAATGAAACAGGGAGACTGCGAAACATCCGCCCTGCAAGGGGGTTCTTATAGATTAAATCTCCCCCTTCTACACATTTTTCAGCCCAGTTCTGCAAGGTTCCTAGATGATGAAACTTTTTTGGATCTCTTGAAACGACAAACTGATCAAGCGAATCTAATGCTAAGCAACGAGCGAGCACTTCCAACCTCTCTTCATTGCTTAAAGGAAAATCAGGATGGCCATTCCATGCCCACTCGCCATATTTATCAGGAGAATTTGTTGGGTTTTTTATGAGAAAGCAGTGATAATAAATCAAGTGTTTCAGACCAAAATCAAGTGCTTGGAACAGTTCCATTGCTTGAGAAACATCTCCTCCTTCAAAACATCTATAAATGATTTTTAAGGGCTGTTTAGGATCGAGATAGCGATCGATAGCCTCGATCCTTTCTTCCCGAGTAGCAAGCCCATTAGGATGACTGTGCCAAGCAAGCTCCCCATAGTTATATGGAGGGCTGACAGGCTTTTTCAAATCGAAAATTTGAAAATAGATCTCTTGGCGCACTTTCTTGCTTAAAAGATTGAACTTCTCGATCGCTTCTTCATGCCGATAAGCTACCAGCAAAGAACGGATACTTAACAGCTCTTTTCGGACAGATAGCCACACCTTAGCAGATGCGGGCACAAAATAAGTGCCTAGTAGAGCATCCAATGTTCCGCCAAGCAGCTCCTTGATCGCTGAATCGGTTGGTAAAGGTTTAAACTTACCGATAACAGCGTCATCTTTTCGAAGTAAATAGATCAATTCGTACTCCTCTTTGATAATAAGGCGGACCATCGCGCTTTCAAAGATAAGCTGACAACCTCTTAGCGCTGATTTTGCTTTATTGAGCAATTGCATCAGAGCTTCTTTACTTCGAATAATCCGTTGGCCTGGTTTCAACGCATACTGGTTGTTAGTAACCTCGAGCAAATACTCAGCATCGGCTTCTGTAATTCCACCGACAAGGGCCAACTCATTAACGATTGTAAAGTATGCTTCCAAAGAAGAAACGAGCTTATTTGGGCCGCTAGATCCAAACAAGGGTAAGGCAGACAGGATAACTTGCATAAGCTTTTCGTGCATCCCCTTCGAAATCGGATGGGAGAGGTCTTCAAAAACCCGCTTCAGAGAAGGATATTTTAATTCCAGTCTTGCTTGAAGGCTGTGAAGTCGATTTAAAAAAACTATACGAGCTCTCAGCTCATTGATATACAAAGAATCCTCGAGTTGACATCTTCCATTTCTAACATCCTCGATTAAAGGGCACTCCATTAATAGTCGAGTGGCGATGTGGCTCGTTGCCATCTGTTTGAAATCGCACCATAGCCTAAATAGCGTTTCATTGCGCCTCCTCAGAGTAACTTGGGAAAGTGCAGAAATAAGCCTCAAAGGGCAATCAAAAAGGTGATAATGACGCCAATCCAGATCCCAATTTTCGATAACAACACCTTGAGCCAGCGCTCTTATCTCAACACTTCTCTTCAAGAAATCTTCCTCTTTTGAAGATAACTTAGCTACAACCCCTTTTAAAAACTCTGATTCGAGCCAATGCATTAAGCATTGAAGGTTTGGAACCGATATTGTATAGGCTTGCCCATCAACTTCCAACGAAACGCCCAACCTTTCCTGATTAGTAATGGCAAACTCTGGGCCTTGAACAAGCTTAGATAGGACTTTTTGCTTGTCAGCTTCAGGCAATTCTGAAACGCGGTCTTTAAAACGCCTGTAATCAGCAGTTGTTAAGTTTTTTCTAGAACAAAGCATTCGAACTTCAGCATAAAATCTGTGAAAAGGATCCTGAAAATTATCATCGTACATCATCCACTCCCAGTCTCGAAAGAACGGGCCATTTTTGACACAGAATTCATTCAACTTGCTAGGGACAAATTTAATCAACGCGGCAGCTTGATGGCGAAGTAAAGGCGCCTCCTTTGCAATTAAGCTTATCCGATCGATGATGTCATCAACCTGCCCACTTGGTTTTTTGAGCAAAGAAGCAAGTTCATGAGTCCACTGTTCAGCCGCTTTCGTATAGAGCCGACTGTCGTTAGACTGAAAAAGCAATTGAGTAGACACTGCGTTAAATGCCAAAACCATATTTTAACCTTCAAATAAATATTAAAAAATTTACTTAAAAACAGAAAACGCACCATTACACATTAATTTATCACACAAATTCATTTAATTAAAAATAAATAACAAACACGAGTTTAATTTATGAATTCAATTAACGTATTTATATAGTATTAATTTTTTTGAACCTTAAAAAATAGCTACCTTCTTCCGAAGGCTCTTATACAGAGGCTATACCCTCGGGTCAAAGAGGGAAAACTTGAATTATTTTTTTAAATCGGGTCTATTAAAGAAAATAGGGCCTGTAAGGAGAACAAATCCGATGACGACACCCCGCACCTCTCTAAGACTGAAGAAAAAACAACTGCAATCAGCAATCCAACGGGAGAGCAAAAAATTCGAAGAGTTCTACCTATGGATCGAAGAACATATGCCCCTTAGCTTCTTTGAAGAGGTCGACCAGGAAAGCGTCATCCTGATCGTGCATAGCTTAATAGGCTTCAACCTCAATGACAACTACTCACAGATCCATACAAAGAATGTCGGTTTTGTCCTCTGCTTGGACAGTCCTGATGCCGACCTTAAGATCCTTAAGTACCATCAAGGATACGCGATCAAAAATTACCGGGCCTTTGTCTCAAATGCTCCTCCCCCTTTCCCAAAAGTTATCGATAATCTGCGCATCGCCGTCATCATCTTTGCAGACGGTGTAGAGCTGATCGCAGAAGAACTTTTTTCACCTGACAAAAAAAAAGAGATCTTCGATCAGGTCAAAGCACGCAATCCAGACGTCACCGACGTAGATTTCCGGAAGCTCATTAGGCAGCTTGGCCCTAGATTCATCCGCTCGATGACCAAAGAACGCCTCATTTTAGCCCTTGATATGTTCTTTCGCGCTAAAGCTCGCGACAACTGCCAATACGAGGTTCGCTATAACGAAGATTGGATGGTAAAAAAAGAAACTCCTTCGATGCAAATTGTCTTTGCCTGGAGAAATGTCCCCAAATATGACTTTCTTTATAGACTGGCCAGGACGATCCATCGGCATGGACTGACAATGAAACGGGTCAATGCAACACACATCGATCCTTATAGCCGGCAAAACATCTTGATTATGTCCTTGGGTCTCCATGGAATCAAAGGGGGAGCTACTTGGGAAGAAAGCAACCTCGATGATTTTTTAAAAGAGCTTGTGACCATTAAGTACTTTGAAGGGATGGAGATGGTTGAATCGGTGTTTGTCGATTCGGGGCTCATCAGTGGCAACCACGGTAATTTTGTAAAGGCGGTGATAAGCTTTGTCCATCAGGTACTCGTGCATGCTGATGTGAACATGTACTCCCTGGCTCATATCGAAGAAGGAATCTGCCGTCATCCAGAGCTTGTTATCCAACTCTGCCAGGCATTTGAGTCTAAGTTCAACCCAGAGAGGTACAATTTAGAAGAATACACCAAGACCCGTGATTCCTATATCAACCTCGTTGAGCACCTCGATACAGGAAACGAACTGAATGACACGCGCAGAAAAAATATTTTGAAACAGGCAATGAACTTCGTCAATTTTTCCCTGAAAACAAATTTCTTCCGCTTCAATAAAACAGCCTTTAGTTTCCGATTAGATCCTAAATATCTTGATGAAGTTCCTTATGATCGAAAAGAAAAATTTCCCGAGCTTCCCTATGCCGTCTTTTTTATGAAAGGGCTCTATTTTGTCGGATTCCACATCCGGTTCCGCGATCTTTCTCGCGGTGGCCTCAGAACGGTGTTCCCCGAAAGAATGGAACAGATGCTGACGGAAAGGAATAACGTCTTTTCTGAATGCTACAACCTCGCTTATACTCAGAACAAAAAAAACAAAGATATCCCAGAAGGGGGCTCAAAAGGGGTGATCTTCCTAGAACCTTACGAAAGGCTCTATTACGAAGAAGAGATCTACAAAAAAGAATTAGAGGAAAGCGAGCTGAATCCCGAAGAGGCCTTGAAAAAGGTCAAGAACTTTCATACCGAGCAGAAACTAGAATACTTGCATCAAACACAGCGCTCGTACATCGAAAGTTTTTTGACGATTATTAATTGCGATCCAGACGGTAAGCTGCGTCCTAAAGGCATTGTCGATTATTGGCATAAGCCTGAGTATATCTACTTAGGCCCAGATGAAAATATGCAAAATGAGATGATCGAATGGATTGCTTGGTACAGCAAATATTATGACTACAAGCCTGGAGGAGCCTTTATCTCAAGTAAACTTGGCGCAGGAATAAACCATAAAGAGTATGGGGTCACCTCGCTCGGCGTTAATGTCTATATGGAAGAGGTCCTTAAGTTCATGGGGATCGACCCATACAAGGACAAGTTTACGATCAAGATGACAGGCGGGCCCGACGGAGATGTCGCAGGGAACCAACTCAACAACCTCTACCGGCTTTATCCGAAAACGGCAAAGCTCTGTGCGCTGACGGATGGGTCGGGAACGATCTTTGACCCAGTTGGACTTGACCTTGAGGTTATCGCTCAGCTCTTCAAAGAGGGCAAACCGATCCGCTTTTATCCTTACCAAAAGCTCAATGAAGGGGGCTTTTTACTCGACGTTAAAACAAAAAAGGAGCAAACATCTTATGCCCAGCAAACGCTCTGTTGGCGCAAGTTGGAAGGGAAAATTATCGAAGATTGGTTGAGCGGCAACGAAACGAACTATATCATGAGGAATAACGTCCATCAGGCAAAGACAGACATCTTCATCCCCGGAGGAGGGCGTCCACGAACTCTCAATGAAAACAACTTTAAAGACTTTTTAGATGAGGCTGGCAAACCGACATCCCGGGCTATCGTTGAAGGAGCAAATCTTTATCTGACCCCTTTAGCAAGACACGCTCTTGAACAGCTTGGTGCCATCATCATTAAAGACAGCTCTTCCAATAAAGGTGGTGTGATCTGCTCCTCTTTTGAAGTGCTCTTCAGCCTAGCCCTTTCAGAGGAGGAGTTTTTAAAAGAAAAGACCCAGATTGTTGCAGAAATTCTTGAGATCATCCGCACTAAAGCCCGAGACGAGGCTCAAATGCTGCTTAAAACCTATGGAGAAACCGGATCATTTCTCACCGATATCTCTGAGTGGGTCTCAGAACGGATCAACTCTTATAAAGACCAACTGTTGAGTTATTTCCAAACGGTGACCTTATCCAATGACCCTAAAGACCCCCTAATCTGCTGCCTGCTTAATTACTGCCCGCCGCTACTCAGGGATAAATACCTTAAACAGGCTCTACTCAAGATTCCCGATATGCACAAGAATGCTGTCATCGCCTGCCATTTGGCCTCGCAGGTTGTCTACCATAGAGGCCTAGAGTGGTCCCCATCCCTTGTCGACGTCCTGCCTCTGATTGCAAGTGACCCCAAAATCATCGGAATTTATAAATTATAAAAATCTAATTATCAATTATTTAACAAACAAAATCAGCAGTCTTTAGCAGAGACTGCTAATTTTTCTTGTCAATTCTCAATCCACTTGTTATACTGACCCTAGATTCAATAGAAATCCCAATTTGCCCATGAAACCCCTAGCTCAAAAAAAGCCTGCCAAAGGCCAGCGCGAAAAACTCGTCCTTTTCGGCCTTATCGAACTCTTTTTGCAATCCGGTAAGCCAATCGGTTCAAATACTTTGAGGGAAAATGGTTTTCAGGCCCTGAGCTCGGCAACGATCCGTAATTACTTTTCTAAACTCGAGGAAGAAGGGCTGCTGAAACAGCACCATTCTTCAGGTGGAAGAATCCCAACGCCAGCAGCTTATAAGCTCTATGCCCTAGATCATCATAACAAACCCCTAGTTGATGAAAAAGAAAAGCAGCAATTGCGCAGCTGCCTATTAAAGGAGAGTCGCGAAGTTGCCGCCTACCTGCAGCAGGCAGCAGAAAAAATCAGCGAGATCAGTCAGTGCGCTGTTTTCCTCTCCTTTCCTCGCTTTGATCAAGATTTTATTCTCGATATCAAAATGCTTGGAATCGATAACCACCGCTGCTTAGTTGCCCTCATTACCGACTTCGGACTCATCCACACAGAAGTCCTGCATTCAGAAAAGAAACTGAGTAATTTTACCTTGAAAAACATCGAGTCTTACTTCAGCTGGAAAATGACAGGCTTAGATAGACCAAACCTCGACAAAGAAGAAGAAGCCATCGCAAGCCATTTTTACAAAGAAGCAATGTTGCGCCATATCGTCAGCTATACAAACTTTAGTTCGGAAGACATTTACAAAACCGGCTTTTCCAAGCTCCTAGCCTATCCCGATTTCAACGAGGTATCGGCGCTTGCCAACGGCCTTTCTCTATTTGAAAATGGACCGCAGCTTCGTAACATCCTCCACGAATGCTGCAAAAGCGACTCCCTAAGCTGCTGGATCGGAGATGACCTACACTTTTTTGCACCAGCAGCATCGGCCTGCTCAGTGATCGCAGTTCCCTATAAGATCAACCAATCTACAGCCGGAGCTCTTGCAATTTTAGGGCCAAACCGGATCTCTTATCGCCGTCTGTTCGGCGTGCTCCAAATTGCCTCTGATTTGATCACCGAATCGCTCACGCGCAGCTTATACAAATTTAAAATCACCTTCAGGCAGCCCAAGCCGGCATCTGTCGCATTTCAATCAGACTTCCGCGACCAAACCCAGCGCTTGCTTTTGGAGGACAAGACTACCCAATCATTATTCCACCAGAGAGATATATGAAAGAAGAACATCCATTTCAAGAAGATATGCCTTCCGCACAACAACCTGAACAACCCCCTGAGCAAAAAATACAAGAAGTTGAAGAACAACTCAATGAATACAAAGACAAGTACCTCCGGTTGCTTGCCGAAGCCGATAATACCCGCAAGCGGATGCAAAAAGAAAAGCACGAGATGAACAGATTTGCCGTGGAAAATGTGATTGCAGAAGTGTTAGGCCCGATCGATAGCCTAGAAAATGCCCTTAAGTTTACAGGACAACTCTCAGAAGAGATGCGGAACTGGGCCCAGGGGTTTCAGATGATCCTTGGTCAATTCAAAGAGGTTCTTTCCAATCACGGAGTCAGCTCGTTTCATTCAGAAGGAATGCAATTTGATCCCCACATGCACTATGCCATTGAAATCGAGGAAACAGAAGAAAAGCCAGAAGGGACAATCACTCAAGAATTCGTAAAAGGCTACAAAAGCGGTGAGCGGATCGTCAGACCGGCGCGCGTCAAAGTGGCAAAGCTGCCTGAGAAAAAAAAGCCTTCAGAAAACCCGTAAGCTACACAAGAATAAAAAACAGCACTTTAAGGAGTTAACACCATGACACAACAAAACCCAAGAAAAAAAAGCCGTATCATCGGCATCGATTTAGGAACGACCAACTCTTGCGTCGCCATTATGGAAGGCGGCGTTCCTAAGGTCATTGCAAACGCAGAAGGAGCTCGTACCACCCCTTCCGTTGTGGGCTACAAAGGCAGCGAGCGCCTCGTTGGGATCCCTGCAAAGCGGCAAGCTGTAACCAACCCAGAGCGGACAGTCTTCTCTGCAAAGCGGTTCATCGGCCGTAAGTTTACCGAAGTCCAATCAGAAACCAAAACTGTTCCCTACAAAGTAACGCCAAACGCCAACGGCGATGCCGTATTTGAGATCGAAGGCAAAATCGTAACTCCTGAAGAAGTCGGTGCTCAAGTCCTGATCAAAATGAAAGAGACAGCTGAAGCCTATCTCGGAGAGAAAATAACAGAAGCTGTGATTACCGTTCCTGCTTATTTCAACGACTCCCAGCGTCAATCTACAAAGGATGCTGGAAGGATCGCAGGCCTGGATGTGAAAAGGATCATCCCTGAGCCAACAGCTGCCGCATTAGCGTACGGACTCGATAAGCAGCACGATAAAAAAATTGCCGTCTTCGACTTAGGCGGCGGAACATTTGATATTTCGATCCTCGAGATCGGCGATGGCGTTTTCGAAGTGCTTTCAACCAATGGAGACACCCACCTAGGCGGAGATGACTTTGACAATGCGGTCCTCCACTGGCTGCTCGATGAGTTCAAAAAAGAGCACGGAATCGATTTAAGCAAAGATAAAATGGCCCTCCAGCGTCTCCGCGATGCAGCAGAAAAAGCAAAAATTGAGCTCTCTGGAACTCAGACAACTGAGATCAACCAACCGTTCATCACAATGGATGCCAGCGGACCTAAACACCTTCAACTCTCTCTAACAAGGGCTAAACTCGAAACGCTTACCCACGATCTGATCGAAAGAACTATTCAACCCTGCTTAAAGGCTTTAAAAGATTCCGGCCTTTCAAAAGAGCAGATCGATGAGGTGATCCTTGTCGGCGGCATGACCCGTATGCCATCTGTTGAACGCAAAGTCAAAGAGATCTTTGGAAGAGAGCCGCACAAAGGCGTTAACCCCGATGAGGTTGTCGCAATTGGAGCTGCAATCCAAGGTGGCGTTCTAGTTGGCGATGTCAAAGATGTTCTCCTCCTTGATGTCATCCCCCTCACTTTAGGGATCGAAACTCTCGGCGGAATTTTGACCCCCCTAGTAGAAAGGAACACCACGATCCCAACACAGAAAAAGCAGACCTTTTCGACAGCAGCAGATAACCAGCCAGCTGTAACGATCGTTGTTCTTCAAGGCGAACGCAAGATGGCAAAAGACAACAAAGAAATCGGCCGTTTTGATTTGACCGACATCCCGCCAGCTCCTCGCGGAATGCCACAGATCGAAGTCGCTTTCGACATCGATGCAGACGGGATTCTGCATGTTTCAGCAAAAGATGTCCAGTCGGGCAAACAGCAAAAAATCCGGATTGAAGCAAAATCTGGGCTTAACGAGTCTGAGATCCAAAAGATGCTGAAAGATGCTGAAGAGCACGCCGATGAAGACAGGAAGCGCAAAGGTGAGATCGAAACCCGCAATGAAGCGGACGCCCTCTCTTTCCGCGCCCAAAAAGCATTGAACGATTACAAAGAGAAACTCCCAAAAGACGTAGCCGAGGATGTCCAATCCAAAATTGATGCGGTGAAAAAAGCCCTTGAAGGAAACAACCCCTCCGAGATCAAAGCAGCTCATGACGAACTGAGCAGCCACATGCAAAAGATTGGAGAAGCAATGCAGCGTCAAGGCAGTGGAACTGAACCTCACCAAGAGCCCCCATCAGGCCAAGATCACCGCTCTTCTGCTAAAAATAATAAGCCGGATATCGAAGAAGCCGAAGTTGAAATTCTTGACGATGAAAAGAAGGAATAAGCGTTAGATCATCCAGCTTGTCCGAGATAGAAGCCCCTAATTATTAGGGGCTTCTTTAATTTGATTCACGGTATTTATAGTGGTTTGAATTTAAATTTTTAATCATCTGCAAATCTCTAAAAAAGTAACG
>CAZOKX010000043.1:0-15867 GCA_964580785.1 uncultured bacterium | reverse complement strand
TTTTACTCGCATCTTGCTGAAGCGATTGACGTTACTTTTTTAGAGATTTGCAGATAATTAAAAATTTAAATTAAAACTACTATAACATTCTTTTGAATTTCTTTAGCTGGCTTATCAAGATAGTCTCTTACCATCTTTACATGCTTATATGGTTTTTACGCCATGTTTTTGCTTTTTAGGTCGTCAGTTTTGCAATCCCCTACAAATGGCATTATCTCTTTTGTAAAATAGCGGCGCTTTCGGATCAGATCGAGGATCTTTTTTTGTGTATGGGGAAGAACTACGGTGAGACCGGGCTTAACCCCCTCTTCTGAAAGCTCAAAGGCTTTCATCGTATTGCAAATACGTCCATCTAACCTAACTCCAATGCCTTTGACGTTAACCATGTTTCCCCAGTCGCCAAACATCTCCAAGGTCATCTCGCAAGCTGTGATGATGAATAGGATTTCCTTATCAGGATATTGATCAACAATCTCAAAAATTTTTTCGCCGATATAATGGATCGTCGGAATGAACAGAGGAATGATCTGTTCTTCGGGAGCTGCATGGACGGCTTTACCGATGAAGCATTGTTGGCAAACGGGATTTTTCTTGTCATGGATGCAATCAGGAGTAAAGCGTTTTGATGGACATTCGTGGGGCTTATGACAATAGGAAAATCCAAGGATGAGCAGGGAATTAGGCTGTGCCAAAAATTGTTCGAACTCCTTGATGCTGCGGCATCCGTAGAAAAAGAAATCGTCGTTCCTGTGAAATGATTTTTTGCGAAAAGCCGACTTGATAAAAGCAAGGCTATATTTAAAGGGATGTTTAAAAAAATATTTCGAAAGGACGCCTCGGCGATCATGCCGAACAATATAGCGGAGACTTTTCCATTTCAAATACTTAGCAGTCTCCGCCGTTATTCCGGGCATATTGGGAAGATTAGGCAATTGTTTAAGAGGGTGAGATTGTGCAGCTCTGCTCGCTTGCTTGTCCCAAGCACTTTCCGCATCTTCCCATTGTGGATAAGCGTCCCACAGTTTAAGCTTGTTATTCACAAATACGCATCAATTAAAAGATTAAAAAATGCTGCTACATAAAGATCTAACATATCACCTCGAATCAGAAGAGAGAAAGAGAAAACATTTTTTGGTTGTCCAGATTCGGAACAAGGGTATTTCCCTAAGTATTGGATTAACAAAACAATTTCTTCTTTCAGCACCAGACCCTCAGGAAAAGAAGGCTCTTCAGTTTCTTATCGAAGAAGAGCTTAAGTTTTCCTCTGAAAAAGGGGTATACACAGCCCTCCACGTCAGTTCCGATAGGGCGAAGGAGGCGGTTAAATTGTTGAGTCTGATCCGCAAGCTCTATTTTAGCGATAGCAAGCTTTTTTTTGATCCTTTTTCAGCACTCTCTTTTTCCTATGAAGCGACCTCTTCAGACAACGGTCATTTTGAAATCAAAGGGAAGTGGAAGGGCGGGAATCGCAGCGGGTTTTTACACGATTGTCAATGGCTTTTCCCTTCGGAGCCTCCCTTGGTCATCAAACACGGGACTCTCTACACTTTTACGGGCGAAGCTGAGGCGAAATGGTACTCTCTTGTCTTTCCTAATCCTCTGGTGGTTGACCGGGTACAGCTGCAGAAGTGGCAAGCGGAGTGGGTAGATGACCCTAGCTGGGCGCCGCCTTTTGAGTGGGCGTCGACTCAGTTAGATGTTGCCCCGATTTCAATCCAGCCGTTGCCTTATCTGGAACTTACCGATCGGACGGGGGCTTTTGCAAACTTATGGATGGATTATGGGGATTTGGGAAAGTTTAGGTCCGATGATTGCTCTCCAGTTCCTTGGCGACAAGGCCAAACGGAGGAAAATTGGGAAAACGATCTTCTTGAAACTGATTTCTGTAAAAAAATCGTCGACGATAGCTATTACTACTGCCCTCTTGACAAGGTGGGCAAAAGTTTGACCTTTTTGCTCGAAATTGGATGGAAAATTTATGATCATATGGGAAGGCGGGTCGTTAGGCAGAGCGGAAAGTCTGTTCAGCTTGATTTAGAAGGGGAGTTTCTGATTGTCAAAGGCCGGATCATTTATGGTTTGCATGAAGCGGATATGGCTAACCTCCTTGGAACTTTTAACCGGCGTGAGCAGTTTCTGGCTTTGGATGCCAATACAGTCGGGTTGATCGATCGTGCAAAGGTGGAAGAGGATTTGGGACCTTTAACTGGGGAAGAGATAGTCTCTAACCGGATTGTGATGAAAAAAAACCGGCTGGGACTTTTGGAGCACCTTTTAAAGGAAGCTGAAGTTTCGGAGGGTTCCAAGGTCACCGATAGGGTGCTTCAGTTGAAAGAGAATCCTTCGATTACCTTTTCTCCGCCGACAGAGCGTTTTCAGGGGAACCTATTTCCCTACCAACAGCAGGGGCTCGACTGGCTCTGTTATCTGAAGCGTCTGGGTTTCAGCGGTCTTCTTGCCGATGATATGGGATTGGGAAAAACTGTCCAGGTTTTGGCATTTTTTTCCCATCTTGGTTTCAAACGCCCTACACTAATCATTGCACCGACTTCTTTGCTATTTAATTGGAGAAAGGAGATCGAAACATTTTTGCCAGGATCTCGTCTTTATGTGCATAGCGGATCAGATCGCCAAGGTTCTTCAGAACAGATGGGATCTTTTGAGATCATTCTGACCTCTTACGCGCTTTTACGCCAGGATAAGGCCATTTTTCAATCCACTCACTTTGAAACAGTTGTATTGGACGAGGGGCAAAACATTAAAAACCCGGATAGCCAAATCGCCCAGGCGCTTTTCAGTTTGCGCTCAGATATGCGACTCATTCTTTCCGGGACCCCTATAGAAAACCGCTGGGAAGATCTTTGGTCTCTGTTCCATTTCTTGATGCCCGATCTCCTGGGCGAACGGAAGGAGTTCAATGCTAAAATGGCTGCTGCTGCTTCCGATCTCCGTTACTTGCAACAAACTAAGAAGAAGATCCGCCCTTTTTTATTGCGAAGGAAAAAACAAGATGTTGCCATACAGCTTCCAGAAAAAGTGACCCAAGTTATCTGGGTCGAAATGCCCGATGCACAGCGGAATCTTTACGAAGAATGGGTCAAAAAAAATAAACTGGGGCTTCTGAAGAAAATCGATCTGGAAAGCTCCTCATCCTATCGGATGGAAATTTTAGAGGCGATCCTTCGACTCAGGCAGATCTGTTCCCACCCATGGCTTGTTGATGGAGCTGTTGAAGGGGATCCGGTTGCAATGAGCGCAAAAATGGAGCGGCTGATTGCAGATGTTGCCGAGGTTGTCTCCGAGGGAAAGAAAGTTCTAATCTATAGCCAATTCACAAAGATGCTTCGGCTCATCCAAAAGGAGATCGCAGCTCGATTTGGCAAGTATGTCTATTTGGATGGATCAACGATCAACCGGCAATCCATCGTTCAGCAATTTCAGGAAGACCCTGAAACTCAAATCTTTCTGATCAGCTTAAAAGCAGGGGGAGTGGGACTGAACTTGACTGCTGCAGATTATGTATTCCTCTACGACCCGTGGTGGAATGAGGCTGTCGAAAACCAGGCAATTGACCGCGCTCATCGGGTTGGACGCCAAGATACTGTGATTGCACGCCGTTATGTCACCGCGGCGAGCATCGAGGAAAAGTTGATGCGCCTTAAAGAGCGGAAACGTTTTATTGCTGAAGGGATTCTTGAAAGTCATGCAGAGGTCCCCTCATTTAGCATCGAGGAGCTTATTGCGCTCCTTGAATAGTTAAGGGTTACAATTCTTCTCTACGGTCCTCTTCAATAAGCTCTTTAGCGGCAAATTTAAGGGTGTTTAGGCCATCTTCAAAGCCCACTTCTCTGAGCAGTTCGTCCAAGTAGCGGATCTCTGCAAGAAGCTGGTCATTCATCGACTCAAGCTCGGAGATCCTTTTTAATAGTTGCTCTTTATTCATATTATTTCCTCTTCGGTATTAGCATATATCTTATATGCCAAAACCGTGCCAGGGCAAACCTTGGAGCATAGCGAAAGCTTGCCAAAAACAGCTTTAGACATACAATAAGGGGAAGTGAAGGCGTTGGTTCAACGAACTTTACCCGTTAAAATCAGCAAACGGCTGATATAAGGGTTGTCCATGAAGTCTTTAGTATTAAAAGTCAGTGTCGCCCTTCCCCTTATCTTAGCGGGGTGCGATAGCAAGAAAGAAGAGGAGGAGGTCGACTATGACCGGATGGTCAATCATACGGAGGCCAAGGAATGGGTCTCAGGGCCTGACTTAGACGGCAAACTCATAGCCGGGGACCTATTTCCTGAACCGCAAGAGGTCATGGTGCAAGAGTCGGTCGATGGCTTCTCTAAGCTCGATGGGTCCACGATCCGTTAATTAGAAGCTTCGAAGGCTAGCAAGTCGCGCTTGATCCGAAAGTCAAGAGAGAAACCTCCAGTGGTGCCATCTCCGGCAATGACCCTGTGGCAAGGGACCATTAAGGGGAAGGGGTTGCGACCGCACGCGCTTCCAACAGCCCTTGATGCCTTTTCATTTCCAATTTTTCTTGCGACTTCTCCATAGCTTGCTACTTGTCCAAAAGGGATCTTGCAAAGGGTCGCAAAGACTTCCTTTCGGAATGGAGAAACTTGAGTTAAAGCTAACAGCTCAAAAGGAAAAGGCTCTCTCCTCTTTTTCCGACTAAATTGATGGAGCCAATTGAACAGGACCTCAGTAGTCGAGGAGCTGATCGGATCTGCTTCAATAAAGGCTTCAAAAAAAGGGGAGTATTCCAAGACCGTCCTAACCACCCGTTGATTTTCAATGTAGGAATGGATGCGAACTGGCGGGCCCTTTTTTTCTATAAAGTGGGTGGTTAGCATGTTATCTTTTATCGTCGAGTACCTTGTGCTTCCGAAGAAATCTGGGAGATCAATTCATCTAGTTGATTGAGTTCTTCAAATTTTTTGCGGGAAACTCCTTCCCCTGCGTAGTACCAAGTTCGCTCAATGTTGCCATCGATATAGACCAAAGATGGGCCGTGGCGTTGGTTGTTTTCCCACATCATTTCTTGGATCAAGATTTCTCCATCGACATAATGCTTCTCGACCCCATTTTTTTGTCCGTAGAGGAAAGAGACTTCAAGGTATTTGCTCCCGTTATTGAAGTAGGTCGATAGGCCATGAAGTTTTCCATCGACGTACTCTTCAACTGCCAGCGGCTCGCCGCCCACAGCAAACGTCTTCATTTCGCCGTTAAGGAGTCCGCGCTTGTAATGGGCAATCGATTGAGGGGCTCCGTTAGGATAGAAAGAATTTCTTTTTGTAGCATACCCTTGATCGATCTCTTCTTTGAAAAGAAGGGTGCCATAAACGTCGCGATGAAGCCTGATGCCTCGTCCTTTATCTACACGGGATTCGATCTCATTAGCTGCTGTAAAGTACTGTCCTTCGAGGAGCTCATCGCCGACGAACTCTTCAATTAGAAGCGGAGCGCCTTCATTATACCACATCGTAATTGCATAACGGGAAGGGGAGAGCTGGACACGTTCTTGTACAGGCATCCCTATTGGATTGTAGTGGATCTCCTTGACCTTTGCGCCTTGATTGTACAGATAGAAATGCTCGACTGTTTGGCTATGCGGGAACGTGTAAGTAGTCGGTCCATGGAGCATTCCGTATTCATAGGTTGCCGTCACAGTGACCCCATTGCGCATGGTTGTGATCACTTGGCCAGGATAATCTCGTTCATCCCATTCAGCTTGGGACACGGCATACCCGTACTTATGGATGTAACGTTGAGAGAGGACTTCATCATCTTGGTTATTATTATTACACCCGGAAAGGGCTAGTCCTGTAAAAGCTAGGAGAGCATATACTGTATTTTTCATCGTTCGACCTCGTACAAAATTAGACTTCTAGTTTTTTCTGAACAGCTTCGATCAGGCGCGCGTGTTCTTTCTCAACGGTCTCAAAAGCGATCGTCTTTTTTTGATCGCGGTAGCAAAACCGAAATGTGACGTTCTTATTATCTTCGCCGATCTGATCGCTTTTGTAAAGGTCTAAAAGATAGACCTGCTCAAGGAGGCATGATGAACTTTCTTGGATGATGTCGAGAAGCTTGGCGACTGTCATTTCTTCAGCGACAGTGATCGTCCAGTCTCTTTCCGAACCAGGGAACGGGTTGATTGCAGCAACCTGTCCCGATTTGGGCGCCAGTTCCAGAATATCTTGCAGATTGATCTCTGCAAAATAGACCCGCTGTCCGATGTCCAGTTTTTGGATGTGCTTGGGATGCACTTCTCCAAGAACGCCAATTGTCTGTTCCCCAACTTTAATGCTAGCTTGGCGCCCAGGATGAAAATTATGGAGATGGGAGCGCACAAATGCAACGGGGCCGATGTGCAGACCAGTCAAAAGATTCTCCACTGTCCCTTTGAGGTCAAAAAAATCCACTTCCCGGGGTTTTGGGTTGCAATGATAGGGAGAAGATTTTCCTGTTATCACGATTCCCGCAGTCGAAAACTCTTTAAAGTTTTTCCCATTTTTAAAATGGACTCGTCCGATTTCAAAACCGCACAGGTTATCATTGGAGTGATCGCGGTTGTATTTGACAACCTGAAGAAGGCCTGGAAGCAGCGAAGCGCGCAAGATCGATTGATCAATCGAGCTGGGATGGAGCACTGAAATGAGAGATTCTTCGGAAAGAGCGTTTTCAATACTCATTTCGGCTTGTGTAGGGCTAATCAGGTCGCATGTGACACATTCTTGGAGTCCTTCAGCAACTAGTCGGGTCCTTGCTGCTTTTTCCATCATGTACATGGGTGCAGGCAAAATCGTCGACGCGACGTGCCGAGGCGGACGCCTAGGGATATTGTTATATCCGTAGATCCGAGCTACTTCCTCGATCAGGTCCGCTTCAATGCTGATATCATTGCGGAAGGTAGGAACAGAAACAATGAGGCTATGAGAGCCCTCTAGGACATTCTGAAACCCAAGTTTGCGGAAAATTTCTTGCACTTCGTTTAAACTTAACTGTGTTCCAAGTAGTTCGTTCACACAGTTTAATCGGCAGGCTATCCTTTTATCTTGAAACGCATGAGCTTTTTGATCGAGATACCCTGAGGCAACAGCCCCTCCAGCAATCTCCTCAAGAAGTGATGCAGCCCTGTTCAATGCATTGACCACACCATTGGGATCAACCCCTTTTTCAAACCGATTTGAAGAATCGCTGCGCAAAGAAAGGATCTTAGTTGTTTTTCGGATTGATTGCGGTGAAAAAACAGCAGCTTCAATTAAAATTGACCGTGTTTTTTCCGTAATGGAGGAGCTCATTCCTCCCATCACTCCAGCAAATGCCAGAGGCTTGTTGTCATCACAGATGAGGAGAACATCCGGTGGAATATCTCGTTGAGCTCCATCAAGAGTTTCTAGCTTGGTGTGCGGGGTTTGCGAAGAGATGATGATGTGATCACCGCTGATGAGGTTAGCATCGAACATGTGCAGGGGCTGACCCATTTCAAGCATCACAAAATTACCGATATCAACAACATTGTTCACGCTTCTGAATCCGGTTGATTCGATCCGTTTTTTCAACCAGTCTGGAGAGGGTCCGACTTGAACATTCTCGACAAGGCGGCAGGCATAGCGGAGGCATTGTTTTTTATCAATGAGGGAAAGGCGCACCTTCTCTCCGATCGGGTTGCCTATTTCATGTACTGGAAAGTCTAACTTGGCCAGTGGGAGCCCTAGAATTGCAGATAGCTCGCGGGCAATTCCGTAAATGCTCATGCAATGTCCCAGATTTGGAGTTAAAGACATTTCAAGAATCGCATCGGCATAGAACGATTCCAAAGGCTGTCCAAGTTTCCACTCATTGGGTAGCTCCATGATTCCATCGCTTTTTTCGCTTAAGCCGAGCTCCGCTTCAGAGCAGAGCATTCCAAATGATTCCACATCGCGCAGTTTTGAGCGTTTGATCTTAAATTCTTTTCCTGATGCATTTTTCAAAGAGGCGCCCACTTTCGCAAGAGCCGCCTTGATCCCCTCTCGGCAGTTAGGGGCGCCGCAAACAACTTGAAACGATTCAACGCCATCCGTGACAGTCGCAACTTGCAACTTGTCGGCATTGGGATGTTTGCTTACTTCAACGATCGATCCCACAACAACGCCCGAAAAGGCAAGCGGAGCTATTTCAATCCCCTCAACTTCCAGCCCGGCAAGTGTTAACGCATCAGCCACTTCTTGAGGCGTCAGGTTGAAATTCAAAAATTTTTTTAACCATGATATAGGAACTTTCATAAAACTCTGGAAAAATTTAAGATATAGGAGATACTCTCAGCTTCAAGCATACCTTATAACAAACTCCTTATATCCCAGAAAAGAAAATTATGAGCTTGCGTTCATCTGAAAATCCGTGGATTAAGCGTACAAAATGGCTCACGCAAGCCCTGATTATTAGCGGCGCCCTCAATATTGGACTGCTCGCTACATTCATTTACTTTGTTCTCCAAGAGCGGCAGCAATCGCTTGCCATCGAGCTGAAGCCGGCCGCCAAAGAGCAAATCATTTTGACAGCTTCGAACGAGCAATTCCTCCGAGCCTATTCTTTCCTTCCTTACCAAGAACTTCTTCTTCGCCTGGAAAATAAGGAACCTATTGAAGAAGGGCTAACAAAAAGAGATATCGCTTTAGCATGTCTGGTAGCCTTCCATCACTTCAATTTAGAAAAAGCTTTAGGCGGAATCAGTTTACAAAAGCGACAGATCGCTTTGCGCCATCCCGATGGTTCGGAAAGTATCGAAATCGGTGTTTATCGGGGGCTTGCCGATTTTCAGTTTCAGGCAGTCATCCAATACGCCCGAACAGAAAAGTGGCCGCTCACCAGCCAGGGCCTTTTTTATGAGATCAAACGCTCGATCCCACCTTACGATCCAAGTTTGCTAGAGTCTTTTTACCTCTCCTATGAATTTCACACCGTTCAGACTCTTTTTACTAAGTCTGGGCTCAACCTCACCCTTGAAAAAGTTGTTGAACTTCTCTGTCAAGGAGATTGGAGAATGATTGCCGACCTCTCCGCTTCTCAAAGGCAAGGCCTTGACCTATCATCAGACCGCCGACGGGTTTTTCTTCTCGAGTATTTAAGCCAACACTCCCCGCTAGCTGCAGAGCTGCTTTTGCGCAACGATCATGAATTTGTCATCAAACACCTCAATGATACCCATATTCTCATCATCCTTGACACGGTTAACAGCCATATACCTGAATTGGAAGCGTTAGCTAAAGAGCTTCTAAGCTCTCCGCGGACTGACGCAGTTTGGAAAAAAGCAGCGGCAGTCCTTTATGCCTTTTCACATGAGATCCTTCCTGAACCATACGATCACAGCAGGGCTCTGGCGCGTTTTGCTCCTGAGGCCATTCTGCAACACCCCCAGTCTGAACCGATCCTTGCTCAAGCAAAAGCTGGACTCAAAGAGATCACTTCGCAGTCCAGCCACAAAAAAAAGCTACACACAGTCGAAGCCGGCGATAGCTTATGGAAGATTGCGCGAAAGCACCGCGTTACAGTTGAAGAGATCATGAAAGTCAATAACCTGGAATCTGAGCGTCTGCGTCTTGGAAAACAACTCGAAATTCCTGAAAATAAACAGTCTTGATTTTTAATTTTTTCTTCGTAGATAAAGTTTATTTTTGATAAATGGTGTTAGTTAGGGACTTCATCGATGCCGCCCGGATGCCAGGGTTGGCATCTCACAAGCCGCTTAGCTGTTAGCCAAGCGCCCTTCCAGGCTCCATGTTTTTTGACAGCATCAATGGCGTAATCGGAACAGCTCGGATAAAAACGGCAGCACTTGCCCATGAACGGGCTCAGAGTGAGCTGATAAAGGCGAATAAGAGATAGAAAAAAGTATTTCAACAGCTAACCCTAAGAATTAAGCATAGATAGAGGATCATCTTTTCTTAGTTAGAATATATGGACTCCCTATCTAGCCACATTTTACCGGTTCTACCCCCTTTTTCGATACTTTTTTTGTAACAGTTCACCTACCGTGATACCGTCGATCCCGGGGCGCCCTTGTTCCCTATCACTCTTCTCAAAGCTGTTTTTATATTCGTGTGTTCGAGTACTGCCTCCATGATTTGCTGCTCTTGTGGATCGGTATATTCTCTCCTTTCTTTTTTTATGACCTGTCCATCGCAAATTGCAGTGACAGCGTAAGTTTTTTGTGCACGTCTATTCCTAAAATACAATTTTTTCCGTTATAGTCTCTTAAAGCGAGCCTCCTTGTTTTGGTTAACTGTGATAACTAACCTTTACTGGAGTCTCCCGCGCTTTATCAAGGGAGCAGACGGTAGAGGACGAGCTTCATAAATTCAGCATAGCAACTGTTTACGAGATAAGGAAAGTTTGGATGATACGCTATTTGATCGCTTTGGCTTGCTGCTTTTTAACAACGCCTGCTTTTTCAGACGAAGAAGCAAAAGAGGAATTTTTTCTTTCTACTCCTGAACAGGTTGCAACTCTTAGCAGTGAGCCGAGCTATCTTGTAGGTGGCCTGATCAGTCCAATGAGTGGGCAGCCCGTATTAAGGCAAACCGATTTGATCGTTAATGGTGCTCAACGTATTGCTCTAAGCCGGACCTATATTCCACCTCAAATCCCCTGTTCTTTTATTAAAGAGAAACACAACCAAGAAGAATGGGATAAATATTGCCTTTATCAGCATGTTGCCCATCAATATAAGGGATGGCAATTCTACCCACACTTGAAACTCCAATTTACCCCTCGTAATAGAAAAGTCCTACTCACAGACCCTAGCGGAATGTCCCTTGACTTTCGCTTATCTGGTCCTAATTATTCTGTGACTACCCTCGCTTCTTCCCCCTATGGGTTAAGCAATGCATCTGGAGATACGCCAAGCGGAAAATATGATCCTAGAAATACGCGCATCTCCTATGAGGACAACGGGAACAAAATTACTGTATACGCAACAGATGGCACGGTCCGATTCTATTATAAAAAAGGATGGACAACCCAAACGGCCTTGCTTTATCTCCTTGAAAAAGAGATCCTTTCAAATGGCAAAGTGCTTAAGTATCACTACAACGATAGATGGCAACCAGACTATGTAGAAAGCTTGGATCCAAAGGAGAGATTTGTTTATGCCTCTATTAAAATCACAGGGTTCATAAGCTCCAGTTACCAGTAGGTCAAAATGATAGCTTTCAGCCTGTTTATGAGCTTTCCTACCATCCGCCCATCGCAGGCCATAGAGAAGGAACAACGACAGTCAAAAATAGCGATGGTACATCCATCGTCTACCATTTCTCTAAAAACCTCCTAACAACTTTAATTCAATATTTTGGACAAGATGGGGGATTGAAGAAAGAAAAGTTTTTTTCTTGGGATGATAAGAATTGGCTGAAAGCTCTTGAAATGAGAGATAGCCAGAAAAACATCCTCTATCGAAAAACATTCGAATATGATCGTTTTGGAAACCCAATTTTAGAGGTTTTCACTGGCGATCTAACTGGAGAGGGAAGTCAAGATACCTTCACGACCAAAAGAAACTTTTCTGAAGATGGAAGAAACCTCCTTTTAAGAGAAGAGACCGAAGATGGAAAAGTCAACTGCCTTTCGTATCTTCCCAATACTGATCTTGTCACTTCCAAGCTGACAAAGGATGGCAACCATGTCATCCTACGAGAATTTTACGTCTACGATGATTGCAATAACCTCGTACAAACCATTTCTGACGATGGGGTGAGCGAGGATAGAAATAGCTTATCTCACGTGACCCAGCGAACACTCAAGATTTATACTTTACGTAGCTCAGCACCTTTTCTTCACATGCCTGAATGGATTGAAGAAACTTACTGGGAGAATGGAACTGAAAAACCTTTAAAGAAGAGCCATTTGGTCTACGACCAACATGGCAATATTGCTCAAGAAGAAGTCTATGATGCAGAAGGAAAGCATACATACACTATCTGTAAAACTTACAACGAGCGTGGAGATGTTCTTACCGAAACTAACCGCTTAGGACACCAGGCTGTTTATACCTATGACGCAAGGGGGCGCTATGAAACAGCTACCAACTTTTCCAATAGAATCCAGAAGACTTTCCATCATGATACAAAAGGACGTCTGCGTGAGCTAACGGAAAAAGGGGATGATGGAGTTGTCCATGTTGTCTCTTCAGACTATGATTTTCACGATCGTCAGATTCACAAAAAAGATCCGTTTTCTAATAGTGCTCACTATACGTATGACCCTCTTGTCAGCGAAATTATCAAGACAGATTTCCCTTCGATTGCTTCTGTAGATGGTCGTGCTATCTCTGTGACAACAGCTTCAAGTTACGACCCGCTTGGGAGGGAACTCACTAAAACAGATCCTAATGGAAATGTGACTATATATCGATACAACGCCTATGGATCGCAGAGTGAAATCCTTCATCCCAACGGAGGGAGAGAACAGTTCCGATACACAAAAAATGGAAAGCTCATAAGCCACACTGATCCCGATGGGCTCACTATTCACTACAAAAATGACGTCTTAGGTAGGGTGCTTTCAAAAACCTATATCTCAGCTGATGGGGCTGCTTTAGCTGAGGAGACTTTTACCTATAATGGTTTTAATCTTCTCACTGAAACCGACAAAGAAGGCAACCTAAAGCAATATTCTTACGACGGCGCCGGAAGAAAAATCCGAGAAGATTTCTGTGGTCAAATCACTGATTCTAGCTATGACTCTTTAGGCTGGCTTGCAACAACTTGCAAACATAATGGAGATAACACTCTTTTTATCCATTATGAGAGAGATTTAGAAGGCCAAATCTTAGAGGGGCATAAAACAGATGCCTCTGGTCATATCCTTCATAAAATTTGTTACTCATATGACGATGATGGGAATCAAGAAACTGTTACCCGTTATATCAATGGAAAAGAGGCTGTAGAGTCTTTTGTCTACGATTCTTTTGGAAGACGTATTCAATACACAGATGCCGAAGGATATATTACCAAAACGACATACAATGAAAATGGCACCAACTCTTTAAATCAAAGAGTATTACAAACGACAATAATCGATCCTCGAAATATTACAACCTTGGAGACGCAAGACGCATTAACGCGTACAGTTCGAGTAGAAATGTTAGGCTCTCACGGAGCAACTATTTCTTGTCGAGATATGATTCACGATCCTCAAGGAAATCTCTTATATCGCAGAGATCATGTCTATGAAAATAATCGTCTTCGAAATACACAAACGGTCGAACATACCTATACTCCTGAACATCAGATAGAGATGCTAACACGCGCCTTTGGAACCAAAGACGCAAGAACAACGACTTTTACTTATCTGCCTTCAGGTAAACGAGCTACAAAAACTCTTCCCGATGGCGTGACACTTGTCTATATCTATCACCCGCTTGGTTTTATGAGCCGTCTTGATTCTTCGGACGGGAAAATTCACCAAGCTTTTGAATATAATAGGCTAGGACATTTAAGATACGCCTGTGATGGGAATCAAAATATTGCCATTAAACGACAAGTCGATCCTTTTGGCAACGTCAAGCAGGAGATTTTCCCTTGCGGGCTAGAAGTTAAAAAGGATTACGATGATTTCAATCGTTTGATTTCTCTAAGAATGGGAAGCCAAGGAGAAATTCATTACAGGTATGATCCCTTATTTTTAAGGGAGGTCACTCGAGTGTCTGGTCTAGGAGAAACGCTCTATTCCCATATTTATGAAAATTACGATTGGGACGGGAATTTGGTCTCAGAGAACTTAATTGGGGATATAAGCCATGTAACGCATTTAACAGAACCAAGAAGGCTGAAAGTCTCTATTTCTGGCCCCTATTTCTCACAACAGTGTGCCTATGATTCGGGTGGTAATCTGGTCGCAAATATCATAGATAGAGCAGAGCATCGATATTCTTATGATGGGACATCTCAATTGTCTTCAGAAAATAGTTCTGGCCAATCTATCACTTACGCTCATGATTCTCTATGCAATAGAATCCAAAGAAATGGAAAACCGCACGAAATCAATGATCTCAACGAACTCCTATCTCTAGAAGGGGCACGCCTTACATATGACCTTAATGGGAACCAAATTCTCAATAAAACCCCTTCAGAGACTTCTCATCTTGTTTATGATCCGTTAGGCCAACTTATAGAGGTCTCTTCTGAGAAGAAAAAAAATCAACTTTTCGTATGACCCCCTAGGCAGAAGACTGAGTAAAATTGCCTACTCCCAAACAGCTTATGGTTGGAAAAAGACAAGCCATGAATATTACCTGTATGATGACCAAAATGAAATCGGAGCTTTTGCTACACCAACTGCGGTAAAAAATATAAGAGTCTTGGGCTTAACCGCCCATAAAGATAACCCGACAACTGTAGGCGTGGAGATAGAAGGTCAAATTTTTGCTCCCTTGCTAGATGTTCAAGGAAATATCCGCCGTTTGATTGATCTGGATACAAGGGCTATTAAAGAGAGTTACGACTTTACCGCGTTTGGTGAACAATTAGAAAATAGCTCAAAGGATCAAGAAATTAATCCTTGGCGTTTTGCCTCAAAACGGTGGGATCCTGAGCTAGGCTTTATCTATTTTGGTAAAAGATACTACGATCCCCATCTTGGAAGATGGTTAACAACGGATCCAGCTGGGTTTGTAGATAGCTTCAATCTTTATCAGTACGCTTTAAACAACCCTTTTAGATATTACGATCCTAGAGGTGAGAGTTTAGGAGGGTTTCTGTGTGGAATTGGTCAGATCTTAGCAGGCGGTGTCATTATGGCGACTGGGGTAGCCCTTGAAGTGGCTACGTTTGGCGGCTATACGGTTGCCATAGGTTTTCATGAGGCTGCTGGGCTTGCTTTGATGACAAGCGGCTGCACCCAAGCCATGTATAACGCCAAAGATGTCTCATTCAGTGGAAGATCTCATTCCAGATCGCGTGACAATTATTCTTCAATATTTAATAAAAGGCATACCCCTGACCAAGAAGCAATAAGCGAACTTGTTAAAGAATCTGGGAAGAAAGGTGTTTCTAATGCCGACGCTGATACTTTACTTGATTGGGCAAAAGAGTATGATTTTCCCCACAGAGATGATAGAGGAAAATGGGACGAGCAGGGAAAGCCTCATTGGGAAGGTGGAGAACACATCCATCTAGGACCCAAACACGTTAAAGTAAATTAAAGGTCGCCTATGCATGACTTAGTTTTGATAGAAAAATTTTCTTCAGCCAGTGACTGTTGGCTAAATTTAATTAGAGACAAAAGAATATTAGATCTATCTGTAGAAGAAATAATAAATAAGTATCAAGGCTTTGAAGGAGAGTTGGTTGGCATTTTTAAGGTTGAAGAAAACAGACAGGGACTCGAAAAATTCACAAACCAATCCCTAGAATTAAAAAAGCTAAGTAACTGCTTGTTATTACATGTCATTTCTGGTTTCAACGTAATGCCTTCCGATTTAAGAGAACAGGCAGTTTTTTTGGGTTATGATATTGGTGCTTGCGATGAAGAAAAAACCATCTATTCTTCTATATTTAACGAAGTATTATTTGGAGGTTATGATGAATTGGTTAATTCTAAAGATTTGTTAAACGAAAATATGCTTTTTCCAGATAGAGCTACTGCTGAAAAATATGTTGACTTGCATAATCAAATGTCAGCTCAAGGAAAAAATGTAGAGGACTACATAGAAATGATTATTTACGAAATCTGGAAGCATAAAGATTAGGAAACAGGGAAATTGCATGAAAAATTTTAAATCTTTTTTGACAAGAAATTCTTTATAAGTGTGTACTTTGTGGGTTCATTAGAGACTGTTAACGGACTTCATCTAACCTACTCATTCTTCGTGACATAATCCT
>CAZOKX010000042.1:0-16157 GCA_964580785.1 uncultured bacterium | reverse complement strand
TCAATACATCCAGAACTTCGACATCAAAGACGAAAAAGCTTGTATTCAAATAGCTGAGCTCTGCGCCCAACAAAATGGCGAAGGAACAGCTCAATACATCCAGAACTTCGATATCAAAGACGAAAAGGCCTGTACTCAAATAGCTGAGCTCTGCGCCCAACAAAATGGCGAGGGAACAGCTCATCACATCGAAAACTTTGGCATCCTAGATCCGCAGGCTCTTTTTAAAATCCGCTCAGCTTGCTTATTTCAATTATACGCGAGCCATTCTGTCGAGGGCTTTAATATGTATGCTGAGAGGCTTTTAGCCCCATACCGAGAAGAGCCCTTGCCACCGGGAGCCAGCGATCCTTTTGAGCTAATAACAATAAGAACCGACCGAGAAAGAGCCCAACTTTTCTTCTTGTACTTACATCAAAGAGAACACTTTCGCAAACACAAAAAACAGCTCCCACTCCAAGAGAACGATATTCTTACACAGATCAGCAAATACAGAAATCGAGCCCTTGCTACCCACCTCGGCTTTTGTTTCCAAAAAATTCTGTCAGATCCTCTAGCTTTAGATAAATACTCGAAAGCTTGTGGAAAACAGTTAAATAAAGCCCCTCTCACCTATCTCCGCCTCCCTCTCTTGCTTTTAAGCCAATGGGGCTCTGGCGCTGAGGACATGAAGTCCATTAGAGAGTTCATCCAATTAAATAAAACAGCGTTCAAAAATGCCGGCAATCGAATTTTGCAGGCGTGGCTTTTAACTTCTTCTGCTCTTGATCGATCTTCTCTATCTTCTCCAAGAAGGCTAAAACTCTTGGAGCAAGCATGCGCTTCTTTAAACCCCACCAACCCCCTCCAAGACCTGTGTTTCCGGTTATCAACAATCTCCGCGCTTATCGATTTTGGCCAACAAGATCAATGCGATCGAGATTTTAGCGCGGATATGACCCAAGAACTTTCAACGCTTTTAGAAAAGGGTTTAAAAAGCAGCTACCCTTTCCTGGGGCAACTTGAGGATATTTCGGAAAATTACCTTAACACCTTGGGATCGATGAGAATCCCTTTAGCGTGGGTGACCTACCTAAGAGGATTAGGTTCCCTAAACGATCCTGAGGTAGAACAAGAAGCTAAGGAGATGGTCTGCTCCATTATCCAAGGAACCCACCTTACGGAAAGAGCGCGCACCGATAAAAGCCGCCATCTTGAAGTGATCGCGAATAATCATCCAATATTGTTTGAGGCTTGGCAGATCCCCCCCTGCTCTGAACCCTATATTCCTTCTGTTCAGGATGGGTCGAGCCTCTCCTTTGACTTTACAAAGTTTTTACGAGAAAAATTTGCAGATGGCCACTTTAAAGGAGCTGAAGCCCTATTCTCCCCTCTTAAGGAATTTGTGGAAACGGGCCTTCAGGAAGCCGAGGTCGATCACGAAGCTATAAAAATCTGTATTGCCCTCTGTCAAAATGCTCAAGGGATCGAAAAACAGCTTCAACAATTGCAGAGCGCCCTTGCCGAACTGCCAACAACAGAATTCCATCGAGATATCGAGGATCTCTTGAAAAGTCTTCGAGAGAATAAAAAAGAAGACCCCCTTGAGTTGGTCGATACCAATCATTGGCACGACCTTATTTTGTCTGGAACCGAGGTGCTTGGAAGCTGTCAGAGAGTCGATGGATCACCCCATCTTAACAAATGTCTTTTATCTTATGTGATGGATGGAAAAATTCGGATGGTCTGCCTTCGTGATAAAGGATCTGGCAAAGTGTTAGCCAGGGGGCTATTCAAACTCCTTTTAACTGAGACAAGTCACCGACCCGTCCTTTTCCTTGATCGGATCTATCCACCGGCTTGTCCTTCCGAATGGAAAGATGCTCTTGTTAATTTTGCCAAAAAAAGGGCGAAAGCTCTAAGTTGCCAGCTTACAATGCACGAGCGTGAACGGGGAACAGGGCAGTTTCCGGAGAAAGTTGTGTCGCTAGGATCCCGTTCCCCTTATGAATATGAAGACGGAGCAGGTGGAGTGGAAACAAAAGGGATCTTTACAATCTCTAAAAAAGTTGAGCTTATAGAATCTTAGCGCCTAACACCATTTATTTTCATGTTCCTTTAAATCGTTTAGTTTTTCTTGAACTATTTTTTTTTAAAGGACCTTCATAGGCGCAGACTCCAGCGCGAGGAGAGTTTACAAGGGGCATGAGCATGTAATCATCTCCTTCATCTAAAACACACGTGTGTTTTTTGCTGCAAGGGGAGCATGTTGTGTCGCCGCACTGAGAACAAATGACGCTCGCTGCTTTTTTGCATGATTCGCAAGAAAGGGCAGGGGGATCATTTTGCACAAGTATCACCACTTTTTTCTGCTGACAAGCGTTGATTTTTGCCACAACTTGGATTTCTAGGTCTGTGGAAGACCCCATATCATAAACATATTGGCACGTTGAGCCAGGAGATAAAAGAGGACCTATTTGACTTTTCATTGATTGGCTAGGACCCCCAGATGCAGAGTGAGACATGTAGCAACGGCCTCCAATTGTAAATTCACTCAAGTGGCCGCAACACTCAAGCCATATGCCTCTTAAAAAGGTATCCAGAAGACCTAAAGAAGCATTTTTTGGAACCGTTGCAAAAATCCAATACATATCAGGCTGTTCAGACCATGAGATTCGGATCAGGTATCCTTCTGTTATCGATGGTGAGAGTGTGTCGGATTTCAAAGCGCATGCGAGTAAATGAGCCCCTGCTTGCGCCGCACCGTGCATTTTTCCACACTTGGGGCATTTGCCTTTAGTCTTTATTTTCATTGATGTTTTCCGTATCGCCTATATGAAATTTATGGCTTATTAGAGAAAGGATTGTAACAAAAAAAGACGATTTCAATCTATTGCAAATAAAGATTTTTTGTTGCTTTGCGCGGTTCGAGGGGCTGTGACTGAATCTAGAAACATCGAGCTTCGATAAAGCAGACGCGAACTCGAATAGCTCCGCTCGAGCAGAGAGACAAAGCGATTATACGCATTCAGGAGTTAGGCAATGAGGGTAGCGTTCTTTGGAAAAAATCAGGCCAGCTTCCCTTGCTTTGTGGAGACGTGCGGAATGTGGGTTCTTAAATAGGTAGGTGCCCATTTTTTTGGCTTTTCTAGGTCGTCAGTTTTGAAATCCCCTCTTTCATAAAAATTAAAATTTAATATTAAAAACTGAAGATTGCTTAAATCCTTTCTTTCTTTTATGAAAAAAGAAAATATAGCAGTAGGGTGATCAAGATAGTCAGGATGATTTTATTTTCCTATTTCCTATCTTGCCCATCTTATAATTAGCCTATTATTTTTCCCTAAATAGAAAAAAGGATTTCTGCGTGATCAAGGTTTTCACATTCAGCGGTCTAATGATTTTAGGGATCCTATCCTCCCAATGGATCGACATCAGCCCCCATCGCCACTTGCTTCAAACACTGACTCTAAGCGCCCTTAGCTACATCATGATGCAGGTTGGGCTCGAGTTCACAATTGATAAAGGCAAGCTCGCAAGCTACGGCAAAGACTACCTGATCGCCATGACAGCAGCTGCATTTCCTTGGATCTTATGCACCCTATGGATCTGGTTTTGTTTCGATATCAACCTTTCCCAAGCAACGATTGTCGGAAGATTTGCAGCGCCTACTTCGGCAGGTGTCCTTTTCACTATGCTTGCTGCAGCAGGACTTGCAAAAAGTTGGGTATTTAAAAAAGTGCGAATCTTAGCCATCTTCGATGATTTGGACACGGTATTGCTCATCATTCCGCTTCAGATGATCCACCTTGGACTCCAGTGGAATGCATTCGGCTTGCTCGCCATAATCGTTGCCCTCTTGTACTGCGCCTACCGATTTCTCCATCAGCTTAAGATCCCAACGGGTCGATTCTGGTTAATTAGCTATGCAGTAATCTTAACGCTTCTTTGCGAAATGTTAAAAAAAATGACGTTGATTAACATTGAGGTATTGCTTCCCGCATTTGTCTTTGGATGCATCCTGCACAACCCCCATGCCCCCAATCAGAAGTTATCCCATCAACATGAGCATGCATTCTTGGAACCAGAGCCTCTTTGGGACAGGCGCCTTGACACTTCGATCAAATACTTTTACATGTTCCTCGTCGGTTGCTCGCTACCCAAAATCGCGCTAGAGCAAGTCAACTGGCCCTTCTTATTGGGCCACGTGTTAGCTCTAACTTTCCTGTCAAACCTAGGAAAATTGTGTCCGATGTTCTGCTACAAAAAAGAAGCATCCTACAGAGAACGGGTTGCCCTAAGCATAGCGATGTGGCCCCGCGGAGAAGTAGGGGTTGGCGTTCTTCTGATTTCGGCAAACTATGCCTTTCCGGAAATCGTGATCCAACTTGCTGGATTGAGTTTAACACTCAACCTTTTTTTAACAGGGTTTTTCATCTACCTGGTCATTTGGATCTTAAAGAAGCGAGGACCTCTGTAATTTTTTAAGAAGATTTTTGGACTGCATTAGCCTCAGGGTGCTCTTTTAAGATCTCAGCTTTACGCGCATCCAGATAGTCTATTCTTGACTGGATCTGCTTTTGCATCTCGCGATCCAGTTCTGCCTGCTGAAAGGCTCGCCGAGACTCTTGTTTCATATTCTGCTGAAACTGCCAACGCATCCCATCATTGTTATGGCGCACCTCAGAAGCTTCATAGCGATTTTTCAGATCTTTTAGTTGATGGTTCTCTTTATCGATCTGATCGAGCTCTTCCTGCCAATCACTTGCATCGGCAACTAAAGTCATCTTTATTTCAAAAGCTTCAACGCTTAAAGACGCGCAAGAAACATAAAAAAATGCAAGTACAACCAAAACTAGCTTTGAAATTTTCCAAAATCCCATGAGTACCTCTTATGATTTCTCTTTCCGACTAATAGCTGCTTGTAATAACAAAAGCAAGGTAAGCTTTCTATTGCCAGCAAGTCGATATATCCCCTTGGCGTTTGAACGCTCCTAAGAATAGTGAAAAAAAGACCTCCAATGGCTCATAATAATTCAAAGTATTTTTATTATAACAACCGACACAAAGAACCATTCTCAGGATAACCCCGATCGGTTATAATGTTGTTCATGCGTGGAATCCTTTTTTCTCTTTTATTTTCGATCCTAGCCCCTAAGCCCCCTGTATACGCGGACGCCGCACCCTATTCATTAAAAGAAAAATATCAAAAAGCAGATCCTGGCGACTTCATCGTCACTGAGCAGGACCACACCTACAGCCTTCTGTTCATACGCGAAATCACCGGAGATCACCTCCTTTTGGAAGAGATCGCAGCACCGGAGAGCCAGATCGACTTGAACGCGATCGATTGGAGGCAGTGGGTCAAAGCAAAGGCGCCAGGCCATACTTCATGGACTCTTTATGAGATCGACACCAGCTCCGGTAATCTCATTGAAGCGTTTTCGTACAGCAAACGGGGATGGCTCTTTCTAGATGAAACACAGCAGTTTTTATCCAAGCTCCTCCGTCTTCCCCTTTCTAAACTAAGCGATGCAGATCGAAAAAAAATTGGGCCACAGCCAACAACGAACGAAGAAGACCGAAGAGCCATTTGGAACCCTCCTCTCATATTTCAAGGAAAGAAGCAGCCAAAGCCGCAATTTGATGTTTGGAAGGGGGTATGGCCGGAAGATGGGACACAAATGGGCAAGTGCATCGTTGAACTCTATTTTTCAAAAGCTAACACCACATTTCCCTTCCCCTATTGGGTCGAAATCAAAAGCCCCCATTATTCTTTTAAAATGCGCTCGGTCGACTCGGGTAGCGGGATCATCTCGGTTTATACGGGACCCATTCCCCGCCGACCTCCTCAGTTCTTAGCTCCGTTGCAAAAAACAGAAAAAACTTACCGTCTATCACTCAAAGCTCCTTTGTATTACAAATCCTTTCATCTTTACGCGGTCGACCTGATCGATCCGGTTAGAAGAACAATTCCAATCCCCCATCAGCTGCAAAGGGAGCCTAACAGCGAACTGATCCATCTCAATATATCAGAAGAAAGCCTTGCAATACGCCTCACTGCTAACCATCGTTATCAATGGGCCCTTATCCCTGAAGAAAATGGGAAAATCTATGTTGAGTCAGGCGAAGTCTTCACCTGGAAATAAATATGACACATGCAAAAATACTGGTGATTCCACCCTGCTTAATCTTAAGCAATCCCTTGGAAATCTATTTTCAACAAGACCGTTCAGACCTAGACAAATATTTTAAAGCAAAAGAAAAAAAGATCTTTCACGCCCTTTTTGAGCAGGTCCAATCTGAACCTGCAGGTGCTAAAGATAAACTAACAGTATTTGCGCAAGCGAACCCCCAGGCCCCGATGGTCTTTAATCTGTTGGCCTTCTGCTATATTCAGTTAAAAGATTTCGCTTCAGCTCAAGTCCTGATCGAAGACACATTCTTCCGATTCCCCGACTATCTCATTGCTAAGATCAATTACGCAGACCTGCTTTTAAGAAAAAAAAAGTGGCATCAAGTCCCTGACGCGTTTAACCAGATCTTAGATCTTTCCCTCCTGTATCCTAACCGGAAATCGTTTCATTTCTCTGAAGTAAGGGGCTTCATGATAGCTATCAGTTATTACTACCATGAAACAGGGCAGCGCAAACTGGCCCTTGAAGCATTTCGGATCGCGGTTCAAGCCGATCCGACCCACTCAAGCGTTCTTGCCCTGGAAAAGGCGCTCTTCTACAACCCGCTGCTCAGATTTATAAAGTCTTTGGCTCGAAAAAAAATTTATTCATAGGCAACATCGGTAGCATCTGTAAATGAAATTATCGAGGTACAGACTTAAATTTATACTTGCCCACATTTATTGAATTGCGTAGATTGTTCCCGATTTGAAAATTGATTTTCTCCCTAGAATTCTAGAGGACAAAGTGCTAAGCAGGAAGCCCAATGTTCCCATTTTCTCGATCATCTATCTATTCCCTTAAAAAGTCTAAAACTGTCCTGAGACATGTCTATCACGTCTTTCAAAGAAAAAAAAAGAACCTTTCGAAAGAAACCCAGCAGCAAATTAAGCTGACCCTGTCTAATTTACAAGATGCGATCTCGAAAAAAGACAGAGAAACTGCGGCACAGCTTGCCAAGCAAGCGGAATCCCTTGCTCAGCTGCTTTTGAAAAAATCATCCTTTGAGCATGTCATTGATCTTGTTTTTGCTCTCGCCTTTGCCCTGGCTGTTGCGGTTCTGATCCGGCAGATGTGGTTTGAATTTTATGAAATCCCTTCTGGATCAATGCGCCCAACTTTGAAAGAGCTGGACAGGCTTGTCGTTTCCAAGACCGACTTTGGCGTAAACGTCCCCTTGCAGCCCAAACACCTTTATTTCGATCCCCAACTCGTCAAACGAAATGGGATCGTCGTCTTTACAGGCGAAGACATGGATATCCGCGACGTCGACACGCTCTACTTCTACATATTCCCTGGAAAGAAGCAATACATCAAGCGGATGATTGGCAAGCCTGGCGACATCCTTTACTTCTACGGCGGTTTGATCTATGGAATTGACTTTTCTGGAAAAGATATCACTCCGGAGCTTCAACCCCCTTCGCTCGATAAAATCGAACACATCCCCTTTATCGACTTTGATCGGAAATTGATCATCCCCTCTTCTCCGACAAATGGGTACTATTCACCCACGGTTGTCTATCAAATGAACGAGCCGGTCGCTAAGCTTTATATTTCACCGCAAGGACAGCCGGGCGGTGAAATGCTAAATCCCGCCGAAGTCCATGTTCCTGATACCCCCCCTATTCAAAACTATTCAGACATGTGGGGCTTTGGAAATTTTGGAATGACACGCCTTTTAACCCGCGAGCAAGTCCGTTATTTCACAGATCAAGACCCATCGACGATGGAAGAAGGCCTCCTCTACCTCGAAATCCGCCACCATCCTTCCGTATCCTCGGTAAAAATTTCTAGAGATGACCTCGGCAGGATGCGGCCTTTTATGGGAATCAGCACATCGATCATCCCATTGCAAGAAACGCACCTTAAAGCAATTTTTGATAATATATACACAGCCCGTTTCCAGGTCAAAAATGGTTTTGCCCATCGCTTCGGGCATTCCAGTTCTGATACTCCAGGAAACAACATCTTTTTGCCCCATTTGCATAATGTTCCTAATGGATGCTATGAATTTTACTATGGAAAAGCCCATATTGTTAAGTGGCAGGGGATCACATCTGAACTTCCTCAGACAAGCCCCCTATATGAATGGGATGTAGCGCGCGTCCAACTCCTATATAATATTGGCATGGAATTTGATATGCGCTTTTCTCCTCAGATCAAAAACCAAAGGCTCTTACCAGCTCGCTACACCTACTTCCGCGATGGAAACTTATATCTCCTGGGCGCGCCTATCTTAAAAAAAGATGATCCTGTACTGATCAATTTCCTCAAAAGGGAAGAAGCGAAAAAGGTTGTGTCGAATCCCCAAAACTCTTATATCCCCTTTGCAGATGCTGGCCCTCCATTAAATGCAGATGGGTCTCTGAATACTGATTTCATCAGAAAGTTCGGGATCAGAGTACCTCCAAATATGTATCTGGTCCTTGGAGATAACCATGCAATGAGTTCTGACAGCCGTGAATTCGGTTTTGTTCCCGAACAGAACCTGCGAGGGGCTCCCGACTTCATCTTTTGGCCCCCAAGCCATCGCTGGGGACCTCCCAACCAACCTTGCTATCCAGTCTTTAACGGCCCGCGTACAATCATTTGGATCATTGCAGGTGTTTTTATTTTCCTTGGCACATGTTATTGGAGACGACGAAATCACCTCCCATTAAAAGGACTTACCCAGGATCCATCATGAAGAAACCACTCGTCGTAATCACTGGAGCCTCCTCTGGAATTGGGGCATCTGTCGCACGTCGCTTTGCTACAGAAAACTACCCCCTTGCCTTGGCAGCCCGCCGTTTAGATAAGCTTGAAGCCCTCCAAAAAGAGCTAGGCGCCCAAACAACTGTTTATGCTCTAGATGTTACAGACCCTGATCAGGTCACAGAGACAATGGCTGAAATCGAAAAATCCCAGGGCCCAATTGGAATTTTGGTGAACAATGCCGGCCTTGCTTTAGGCTTGGAACCCGCCTATGAGGCCAAACTGTCAGAATGGGACACATGCGTCGATACCAATATCAAAGGGGTCCTCTACTGTACACGTGCAGTTCTCCCTTCCATGGTCCAACACAATAAAGGCCATATCATCAACTTAGGCTCTATTGCAGGAACATACGCTTATCCCGGCGGCAATGTCTATGGCTCCACGAAAGCCTTTATCCATCAATTCTCACTAAATTTACGGGCAGACCTCCTAGGAAGTAAAGTGCGTGTGAGTTGCATCGAACCAGGCCTAACAGGAGGAACAGAATTTTCTGTCGTTCGGTTTCGAGGCGATGCTGACAAAGCCCACAATCTTTACAAAAACACAGAAGCGCTCTTGCCGGAAGATATCGCGGAAGCAGTCTACTTCTGCTGCAGCGTACCCCCCCATGTAAATATCAACACCATTGAGATGATGCCGGTTGTGCAAGCCCCCTCAGCTCTCAACATTCATCGGAGATAATAACCCAGCTCACTTCCCCTTCCATTCACCCTGGAGCTTGAGATTCTTCCTTAAACTCCTGGGCAGGACAGGGGCAAAATTGGGTTAATACAGCGAATTAACAACACTCAGAGCGATACCGATCGTCGCTATCTCTCCATTTAGGTCCCACTCGGTCCCATTCTCACAATCGTAGATCACCTGAGTACCAAGGACCTCATGCATGATGTAGTCCTTATGCACCTCAAAAGCCTGTTTAACTCGCTCCGTTGCGCTGATCTCGATAACAATCTTGTCAGTTACAGCAAATCCTTGATCCCGGCGCATTGCGTTGATCTTGTTGACAACCTCGCGCGCAAGCCCTTCAATCAAGAGATGCTCGTTCAACTCCGTATCGAGAGCTACTGTTACCTCTTGAGCAGTCGCAGCAACAACTCCTTCTCGGACCTTCCGCTCCACAGAGACATCCTCGCTTGTCAAGACGATTTCTTGCCCTTCAACATGAACAGGAACATCATTGCCCTGAAGCAGAGAACTGAGCTGGGATTGAGAAAATTCTAGGATCGCCTTCTGCGTAGCACTCATCAATTTGCCAACTTTTTTTCCTAGAACACGGAAGTTGGGCTTTGCGATCAGCTGAACAAATGCCGACTCATTTTGTTGAAGGGCGATATCTTTCACATTCAGTTCATCAGCAATCAAATGCTTTTGACGCGCTAAGGCCTCAAGAGCCTCGGAATTAGCAGTAATAATGTGCGCTTGGGCAAGCGGCTGACGTACTTTGAGCTTATGCTCCTTACGCAAGGCATGGCCTAGACTGACAATGTTCTGCACTAATCCCATTTCCCCTTCCAACCTTTTTTTACGCAGTTCAGGCTGGTACGTAGGGAAATCTGCTAAGTGGACCGAATCGGAATGATTGGCCATCCTGAGCTGCTGGTAGATCTCCTCGCTTAAGAATGGGATAAACGGAGCAGTGATCTTCGTTAGTGTCAATAAGACAGTATACAACGTCTCAAAGGCCTCATCTCGGCCCTTCGTTGCTTCTTCCGACCAAAAACGGGAGCGGTTGCGACGAATGTACCAGTTGGTCAACTGTTCGATAAACGTCACGATCGGCCCTGTAACTTGAGTAAGCTGATAGTTGTCCATCTGATTCGTAACATCCTGGATCAGTTTCTGCAGCAGGGAGAGGATCCATTGGTCGATCTCTGCTTTAGGCTGAGGCAATTGATCCCCTTTCGGATGCCATTGATAAATTCTTGCATACGTCGACAGAAAGACAAAAGAGTTCCAAAATGGGATTAGCACTTGGCGTAGAATCAGCTCAACGCCCCTTTCAGAAAATCGGAGGTCTTCTGCATAGACAGCGGGGCTATTGAGAAGATAGAGCCGGATGGCGTCAGCGCCATACCGGTTGATCACCGCATCTGGCTCTGGATAGTTTTTTAAACGCTTGGACATCTTTGTCCCATCTTCAGCAAGGATAATCCCATTGACGACCACATTTTTAAACGCAGGCTCATCAAATAGAGCTGCTGCTAAGACGGTGAGCGTGTAAAACCATCCCCGAGTTTGGTCCAACCCTTCAGCGATGAAGTCGGCAGGAAACGCTTTTTCAAACTGCTCTTTGTGCTCAAACGGATAATGGTCCTGAGCATAAGGCATCGAGCCCGATTCAAACCAGCAGTCAAATACTTCAGGGATCCGTTTAAATTCCTTTCCATTTTCAATAAAGGTCAAATGATCAATGAAGTGGCGGTGGAGGTCGGTCACCGAATTTCCGGTCCGTTTTTCCAAGTCTTGAACGCTCGACATCACAATGATCTCTCCCCCTTCGCTGCGCCAGATTGGGATCGGTGTTCCCCAATAACGGTTTCTAGAGATCGCCCAATCGCGAGCATTTTCGAGCCATTTGCCAAACCGTCCTTCTTTGATATGGCCGGGGACCCAATGAATCTTCTGGTTTACAGCAAGCATCTTCTTCTTGACCTTTTCGACAGCGACAAACCACGTCCGCACAGCTTTATAAATTAGAGGCGTGTCGGAGCGCCAACAGAACGGATAGCGATGGCGGATTTGGGTATGATGGAACACCCGCTTATCCCCTTTTAACCGCTTGATGATCTCCTTATCTGCGTCCTTGACGTACATTCCAGCAAAATCGGGTACATCCGCCGTAAACTTACCATTATGATCAACAGGGCATACCAGTTCGATCCCCTCTCTTGCGCAAGCGAAGAAGTCGACTTCGCCAAACGCTGGCGCCGAATGAACAAGGCCAGTCCCCTCTTCAGCTGCGATCGAATCTTCCAGGATTACGCGGAAAGCATTGGATTGAGCGCGCGATGAAAAGTAGGGAAAGATCGGCTGATAGCGCCGCTTGTCCAACTTATCTCCCATGAACGTGCTGACCAACTCGAACTCTTCGGGGGTTTTGAAATAGTGAGCAATGCAAGCCTTCGATAAAATGTAATAATGACCCGACTTGAGCTCTTTGACCTTCGCATATTCCATCTCTTTTTTGACCATAATAGCTAAGTTGGAAGGGAGAGTCCAAGGGGTCGTTGTCCAGACAAGGAGCGATGTCCCAGGCTCATCGACCAGAGGGAAGGTCACAGTCAGGGACGGATCATCAACATCCTTGTAATTGAGATTTGCCTCGAAGTTGGAAAGCGGTGTCCCTAACTTTGCAGAAAAAGGCATCACCTTGAACCCTTCATAGACGAGTCCCTTCTGATAAAGCTGTCCAAAAACCCACCACACCGATTCCATGAAAGAAAGATCCATTGTATGGTAGGTATTTTCAAAAGAAACCCAACGCCCCATGCGGGTGACAGTCCTCTGCCATTCCTTCGTGTAGCGGAGAACGATGCCGCGGCATTCCTCGTTAAATTTTGCTACTCCAAACTCTTCGATCGCAGCTGCTCCGGAAAGCTCCTTGGCCTTCTCAATCTCATTTTCCACAGGTAAGCCGTGGCAGTCCCAACCAAATCGGCGCGGCACATAGTAGCCTTGCATCGTCTTGTAGCGCGGCACAACATCTTTCAACGTTCCGGCAAGAAGGTGACCATAGTGGGGAAGGCCTGTTGCAAAAGGGGGACCGTCATAGAAAGAGAATACCTTGCTAGAACGACGCTGGTCAACCGACCTTTCAAAAACCCCTTTCTTTTGCCAAAACTCTAAAACGCGCTCTTCTCGCTCGGGAAATGATTCTTTGGAATTGAGCTCAAACATACACACTTCCCTATAAAAAATGAGGTCATTGCAAAGCCTTCGCTCGAAGGCTTCAATAGCCATTGAAATAATAGAGGGAATTTTACTCCATATGCGGCAATAAATAAAGAGAGAGTTTTAAAAGCCCCCGATGTCTATGTTGGAAATAACCCTTGCAATTCCCTTAGAAACCGTTAACAGATTTTTTTAGCAAAAGCATCTGTGGGTATTGCTGATAGACAGAGTGTAAAAACAGTTTTGGGGTATAGCGGGGAAGATATGAAAAATCGGGTAGCGATCTACGGAATTGAGATCGAAACTGTCGGTAGAAAGAGCAAAAAAAACGTTCGAGGTAGAGCCCAAAAGACGGATCGTTGAAAGAACATTTGCCTAACTTGGGAAGTGTCGATGATTGAGCAAGGATTATGAATTGATTTCTGATACGAGTGTCAACATGATATATTTAGCAATGACTAGGATTATGTCACGAAGAACGAGTAAGTTAGGTGAAGTCCGTTAACAGTCTCCAACATCTGATTGAAAAAAATAGTTATCCTAAGCTATAATGGCGCATGGGGGTGTACTGGTTTCGACTTGGAAATGAAGTATCAGTGGCATGCGGAGGACGTCGGTTGGCCTCCTTAATCATCCGATAACAAAACAAACGACAATCAAGAAATTGAATTGTTAGCTGCTTAAGGCTTAACCGCCTTAAGTGCTCGGTAGCCTAGAGCCTGACCAGGAGCGCTAGAACTATTGTCATTAACCCTGGTATGAACGCACTTCTGCAGTCTCTTAGAAGGGATGTTCGAGATCGATAGAGGCAAGTTAATCCAACGAGTGGCGCCTTCCTGCAGGATTAACTCATTACGGAGGCGATAAGCATGTAGTCATTGATAGGGAGTTTGCTAAGGACGAGAGTTCGATTCTCTCCACCTCCAAATGACGAGAGGCATTCAGAACTTTTCTGGATGCCTTTTTTTTGCTATAATTCCCTTTTTCCTGGTAGAATGGATCGCTCTAACGTCTTCTCTGAAAGGCTATTATTCATGGCAAGAAAAGTTGCAGCTATCATTACAGCTATCACTGGAGATCGAATTGTAATCGGAGAAGAAGAGCTAGAGCATGCCATCAAAGAACATTTTTCAATGCTTCCAGTTGACATTCTACTTGAGTTAATTGAGAGAATTTTAAAAGACCCTACTCGAATCTTTAAAAAAGAAAAACTCAGTCAATACCATCTTTTTTATCGACTTGACAATGGAAAGTATTTAGTTGTAATCATAAAAAAAACCCAAACTGGAAATTATTTTTCGACTATGTACAGTACTGGGAATTCGATTCGAAATGCCCACAAAGGTCTAAAGGAAATCAAGCCATGAGAAAGGGAAATGGGACAGTATTTTTCCGTCCGATTGAAGGCTCTGGGTCGTTAACAATTTCATGGACTTCAGGCCCTAAAGGCGATGCTGTAGAAGCAAGGAAAGGATCTGGAGTTGGTTTTTTCTCTGACTCAGGGGAGTTACTCTGTGTTATTTTTGATGAAATCCAAGCATCTGAAGATCAACAGGCCCTTGAATTCAGGGGCTACCGTGTAGAACTCATCGTAAAAAAAGGCAAAGTTACATACTCCGTAACTGAAACTAAATCTAAGTCGTTAAATCGAAAGAAACGAGTTAAACGAAGACAGCCTGCTTAAGAGCCAATTTTCCTGAAATAGCGATCGCTTCACTTTTTTTGAATGAAAAGTTCTGAATGCGTCTCTCCACCTCCAATTGGTTGGATGCCTTTCGCATCCAACCTTTCTTTAAATATCCATTCAACTCTTATTCAAAAACTTACAACTATCATTTTTCTGTTCTGAACAAGTAATACCATTTATTAAAAATAACTTTTAGTTTTTTGCCCACTCTCTAGTCTATAGCTGGCGGACGGCACAGGCCGTGGAGGTAAAGGCATTCCAGGCATCACAACAACTGTCCAAAATATGTTCGTACGAATCAAAACAGCGGTTTCCCAGGTATCGATCCCTGAGCACCTGCCATACCTGCTCAGCTGGGTTTAACTCGGGAGATGCCGCCGGCAGAGGCAATAGGGAGATATTCCTTGGTAAACGTAGTTTCTTCGTCGTGTGCCAAGCAGCTCGATCGAATACGATAACGGCATGGTTATCAGGGGCAACTTCCTTGGCAATTTCGTCCAAATGTTTTTGCATACAAACCATCCCGATCGCCGGTAAAACCAATCCCACCGCTCGATCTTTATCTGGACAAACAGCGCCAAAAATATAGGCATATTCGAATTGTTGTTGCCGAATTGCTCGAGGACGAGTACCCCGTTTTGCCCAAAGCCGAGTAACTGTTCCTCGCTGTCCTACTCTCGCCTCGTCCTGGAACCAAATTTCGATATTTTCTGGTGGAACTCCTTCCGGCGTTACCGCGGCTACTTTTTGAACCATGCCCATTTTTTGCGACCTAAGGGTTGATTTTGATTCTTCTTAGATTTTCCTTGGAACACCCGCACCCGATCAATAGGCACAGGGCGTCTCCGCAAGAGAGGTCTAATTGGAAGCCAGCCATTGGATTCTGAATACTGCCTGCTCGGCGGTTCACTAGAATAACTCACAGCAGGTGCAGGCGTTTGTTTTGTCTGTTTTTGTTTCTCGATTTCTGCTTCCTGCTTATATTTATCTTCTTGTTCCCGGATCTTTTTTGCTAATTGCTTTTCAAGCTGCGATTTAAAATGAAAGGCTTTGGCGTTATGCAACCATTGAATATGCTGCGGTTTATTGAGATAGAACCAGAAAGCTTCCCAGTCTTTGACATCCTCTGGCGTTAGATTGAATAGATTGATTTCTATAGCAGATACATTAGCCTCGACTATTTTTTTACGCTTTTGATCGTCTACTTTATGACGATAAAAAATTTCAATAATGAGCAATGCAACATCCTTTTTTGCTAGTATGTCAGCCCTCATACCATGCAACTCTCTTTCCCCTTCTACTGAATCAAAGTTTATAATCTTCCCTTCTTCAGCAATAACTTTTTCTTCCGTATGTTTTATTCCTTTTGAATCCTTTCCCGATACACTCACAATACACGCGGGGAGCGTTAGTCGCTTTCTTTCGATTATTATTTGCTTGGCTGCCCGATGGACTGCGCTCTCGCCTTCACATCCATTGACAGCAATGTGCTTGAAATGATGCTGTTTTTGGATGCCCTTGCTTGCAATCACCAGAGATCCACAATCTGGGCAAACACAACTGCATTTTTTGCCACTTTCAACATCACTAATATGAACAAGAACACTGTCTCTATTAACCTCAATAATGGGTTTAGTGGATTGAGGTTGAGCATGATAAAGTAAAATTTT
>CAZOKX010000041.1:0-16268 GCA_964580785.1 uncultured bacterium | reverse complement strand
GAGATATTTCAGGGCTTGGGTTCTTAAGTCTAGTGAATACGTCATTCAATTATGACACAGAATGAAAAATAAATTTTAAACAACTATATTTAGGAATGACTAGAATTATGTCACGAAAAATGAACAAGTTAGATGAAGTCCGTTAACAGTCTCTTAGACTTTATATAATTAGTGTTTAACGGAATCAAGCTCTTGCCGAGGACCAAAAAATTCAAAGTGAATTTGTGCCAATGGTATATTCCACGCTTGAAGACATGCATAAATTTCTAACATAAAGGGCTTAGGGCCACAAAAATAATAATCCGCATTCCGATTCTCTATAACAGATTCTAAAAACTCGGGTTTGATAAATCCCGTGCTTATTGAAGGATCTCTCGATATTCCAGCTTTCGGCAACTCGCTATAACAATAATGTATCTTTAAATTGGCATACCTAGATCCAAGCCCATCAATTAGCTTTTTAAAAGCGTGAGTGTTCTCGTTTAAATTAGCATGAATAAATGTGATTTGTTGATTAGGGAAGTCATGCAAAACTGTTAAAAGAATGCTTAAAATGGGCGTAATCCCAACTCCAGCTGCAAGCAATACTAAAGGTTTATCATTTTTTTTAGAAATATCCAGATAAAATTCCCCGCACGGCGGCCCAACTTCCAGGCTGGAACCAACTTTAATATCGTCATGTAAAAAATTAGAGACATACCCGTTCGGTAATCCGAGCAGTTGAGATGTTTCGCGTTTTACGCTAATGCGGAACCAATCCCGGTTTGGTTGGTCAGATAGGCTATAATTCCTCATGGTCGAGCCTCCATTTTGAGTAGGAATGCGCAAGGTAATATATTGGCCAGGTTTAAATAAAGGCAAAGGGCTCTCATCTGCAGGTAATAAATAAAATGAGGTAATGACGCTACTTTCTTTTTCTTTTTTTATTACAAAAAACATTTTAAATCCTTTCCATCCGAATAGATTAGAAACATGTCCATTATAAATTTGCTCTTCTCTATTGATTAAAATTCCAGCCAGAAATTCATAGGCTTCAGACCAAGCTTCGATTACCTCACTAGAAGCTACTTCTCCAAGGACTTCGCGAATGGAAAATACTAAATTTTCTCCAACAATAGGATAATGCTCAGGCCTGATTTGTAATGAACTATGTTTCTGAGCAATCAACTCGACTGCATTGCTAAGAACTTCTAAGTTATCGATATTAGCAGCATACGCACAAATGGCTTCTGCTAACGCTTTTTGTTGCACTCCCAACATTTGATGAACCGGGTTGAAGAAAGGGATCACTTCAGGGTTATGAGCAAACATTCTTTTATAAAAATGCCGAGTAAGAGTCTCTCCTTGTTCTTTAAGAAGATGAGCTGTCGATTTTATAATAGATATAGTTTTTTCACTCAGCATAAAGAGTTCCTTTTTATAATGGTTATGGAGATTTTTAAAGCATCGTTTTCGCGCGAGGGAATAAAATTTGATTTTCTTTATGAATGCATTCATATAAATTTCGTTCCAGACGTTCTAAACTGTTTAGCATGACAATATGAGTCATACATGCATATGCAGGAGGGGTTTAGTCGTGTGTTAATTTTTTTATTTTCCCTAAAGCTTCTCCTACTTCTAGATGGTTGTTTTCGAAAGTATCCAGGTACTTATTTATTCCTTCTTGGCAAAGGCTCTTACTGATTGCTAGATCTAGTAATTTATCATGCAATCGCCCTGCACGTAATATAAAGTTGAGCAATTAGTTGATTGCCTTGTCCTTTAATTAAAAAAAGCGGCCAAATAACCGCATTAGGTCGTGATAAGTGAGATAGATAAAAAAAGCGATCAGGAGCAGAACAAAGGGAAGGATCAAGCGTTCCATTGTTTTTGCTTTAATCGGCTTCTTAGTAATGGCCTCCCATATTGCAAAGCAAATATGCCCGCCGTCTAAAACGGGAACTGGAAGAAGATTTAATACGCCTAGATTCAGACTGATCATCCCCATCCAAAAGAGGGCTTCCTTGAAACTGATCATCCATCCATGTTGCATTACCTGAACAATACCGACAGGCCCTGCCATCCATTTTGGACTAACGTATCCGGTTACTAACGCGCTCATCGTGCGGTAGACTTCGTTAAAGACATTGCTAAACTGAACAAATGGTGTCGGATTATAAGAAACTTGCCGGTTGATCAAAGTAATACCAAGCATCAACTTGTTACGATTCTCTTCTAAAATCTGCAATGCTTTTTCCCGCTCTTGCGGATTATCGATCTTTTCAATCTCTTTCTTCTGGGAAAGAAATTCGTTGGCAAAGCGAGCATTGACAGCATCAGGAAGAGAGAAGCTCTGAAAAGGCTTTGGCGTGACGGGGTTCAGCAGTTTCAGTTTTCCATTTTGCTTGATCACTTGGTCTGTTCCAATCGCAGAGACCATTTGAGAAAGGGCTGTCCAATCAACACTGTCCACGAACGCTTTGTCCGCGTCTTTCCAGTTAATCGTTGACGCACGATCTTCTTTATTGACAATCAATTGAACATGTCTGGATTGCACTTGGCTGAGAAGTTCGTAAGAAAACTTGATCGGCATTCCATCCAAAGCCAAAATTTGATCTCCTGCTTGAAGCTGGGCTTCTGGAGCACTGCGAAAACTTCCGTTCGAAGGAAGCTGCTCTTCCGACTGGTCATTTAAATAAGAGATCGGCCCTTCAATAATATTGTCCATTGTTAAAATGTAAGGAATATAATGCAAATCAGAAAGCTTGCCTGGGATCCCTGCTTCATGCTGCCAATCGTCTAGTTCCCCTTTTTGCTGAGCGTTGATCCTAAGATCGCTGATTTTAACGCGGGGGATACGTGTAATGAATGTCTCATTTCTTCTTTTCACCGTGACAAGTGTCTTAGGTTCATTGATCGTTGAAACAAGCTGGTTCTTAGAAAAAATTAACTCTCCATCGGCCCACACAATCCGATCGCCATATTCGATACCGCTGTCTTTCATCGGGGAATCGGGCGGCATGGGATTGCTGATTCTCTTAGGCAATGGATCATAGACCAGATACTCTGCAGGGGCCATCACCGACATCAAGCTGGCTGCTCTTTCCATCCCCTCTTCATTAAGATTGAACTTAAAAGTATAAGAATAGGGTTTTTTGCTATGAGAAAAATAATTGACTTCCATCCCATCCATTTGGAGGTTCGATTCATCAAACATCACAGCATACAGAAAATCATTAAATCCTTTGAAAGGCTTGCCATTCACTGTTGTGATCTCATCCCCTTCCCTGATCCCAGCTAAATAGAGACCTGAGTTCGAATCGACCCCTCCCAGGATATGGGTATAATCAGAAAACGATTTCAAGCGGCCGCCCCCGATCCAAATGATTGAGAATGCGACAAATGCAAAAACAATATTAACAACAGGACCCACCAAGGCTACTTTGATCCGCGAACATGGCCTCTTCCCATAAAACCCATCAGGAATCTGATAAGGTTCTAAGCTCCCTTTCTTTTCCATGCCGGCAATCCGCACGTAACCTCCAAATGGAAGCCAGCAAAACTGCCACTTCACCCCTTGGCGCTCCCAAATGTAGATCGGCTTGCCAAAACCAATCGAAAACGCCTCGACGGTCATCCCTTCTCTGCGAGCGATCCAATAGTGGCCCAATTCATGGATAAAAATGAGAAAGCCTAAGGCAAAAGCAGCTAAAATGAGGTAAAGGAGACTAAGCATCAGATAAAAGCCATTTTTTTAAGATTATTGAAATAACAAACTAGCATACCATAGAGAAATACACAAGCCAACTCAACACTCACCTGCCTGTTCACGCGCCATTTGGTCGACAGCAAGGATTGTCGACAGATCGAGATTATAGGAATTTTGATGGGATGCCATTAAGGTCTCGAGCTTCTCACTGATATCCATCCATCCAATCTCACGATTCAGAAACTTGCTGACCAAAACTTCATTGACCGCATTCATAAAACAGGGAAGAGTACCCCCTTCTTTGAGAGCTGCATAGGCCAGATCCAAGCAGCGGAAGGTGCTTCGGTCTGGCTGAAGAAAGTCGAGCCGGTTATTGCGGATAAAGTCATAAGGTTCGAGAATTCCAGGGCACCGCTCAGGGTAGGTAATCGCATACTGAATTGGCAGGAGCATATCCGGCTCGCTCATTTGGGCCATAATTGATCCATCAATGAATTCAACCATGCTGTGGATCTTCTGCTGCGGATGGATGAGGACTTCGATCTGCTCAATCTCGACGCCGAAAAGCCAATAGGCTTCGATCACTTCAAGGCCCTTATTCATTAGAGTTGAAGAATCGATAGTAATTTTTGCCCCCATTGAAAAATTCGGATGCTTTAACGCCTTTTCTGAAGTGGCCCCTTTGAGCTGTTCTTCTGTCCACCCTCGAAACGGACCTCCTGAGCTTGTCAAGATCAGGCGGCGCACGGTAGCCCTATTTTCTTTGTCAAGACACTGGAAAACGGCGTTATGTTCGCTATCGACTGGAATCAAGGGAACTCCATGTTTTTTTGCGAGAGGAATAATATAAGCTCCTCCAGAAACAAGGACCTCTTTGTTTGCAAGGGCGATCCTCTTTCCCGCCTCGATTGCTGCAGCAGTTGGCAAGAGTCCAGCAGCTCCAACCAATGCGGAAATAACTGTGTCGACATCAGCCCAAGTAGCTGCTTCGCATAATCCCTCCATCCCGCCTAATACGCGGATATGAGGAATCCTTTTCTGTAAGATCAGGGCTTTCTCCTTATTATAAACGGCAATCACTTGGGGACGGCATTTCCTTGCCTGCTCCTCAAGGAGATCGATATTAGACCTGGCTGCAAGGGCAACGACCTCGATTTGCTCTTTGAGGTTTTCTACAACCTTCAATGCGTTTTTACCGATAGAGCCTGTGCTACCGAGGATTGCAATTTTTCTAACCATGGAGTGACCTCTATTTTGTAGACCGTGATCGTTTTTTTGCCAGAATGCCTTGCTTGGGAGCAAAAATAAGCGATAAGAAAAATACAGCTCCAATGATCGTTACCAGAAGACCTGAAGTAGAAAGAGGCGCCTGATTGACAGAAAGCAGGTGTCGCCCAAGCGCAACGGCCATCCATGAGGATCCCACCGCAATAGCTATGCTCAATACGATCATTCTTTTTAAGTGATAGGTATATAAACGGGCAGTCAACACCGGCCCGACAAGAAATGCCGAAACCAGAAGGACTCCGACCGCTCGAAAAGCGCCGATCGAAGTCGCTGCCGTCATTACCATCAAAAGATAGTTAAAGAACACGGCTGAAAACCCTAAGGAGGATGCGAGGTTGCTGTCAAAAGTGACAATTTTGAACTCTTTAAAAAGGAAAAAGACCAGAAAAAAATCGAATCCTGCAATCCAAAATGAAAGTTTCATATCATGCAGATGCAAGGCATCAACATTCCCCATAATTGCCTCTGTTCCAATATGGGTATTGCGCGTAAAGCAGGTAACAAGAACAATGCTGAAGGCAAATAGGGTCGTAAAAACCAAGCCAATGCTCGCATCTTCTTGGAGCTTCATAATATGGATCAGTCCTTGTGTTAATACCGTAGTGAGCATCGCCGTGACAAGAGATGCAATAAGAAGCTCCTGCACGCTGATCCCATGCAAGCTCTCCTCTCCAGGAGGAGCAAAGGGGATCAGGATAAGATAAGCGATAACGATCCCTAAAAGAACTGTATGGGATAATGAATTAGCCAGCATTGTCATTTTTTTGAGCACTAAAAACGAGCCAACAAGAGCCGATGCACATCCGATCAATGATAATACAAAAATTTGGACCTCGTCCGAAACGAGCTGATCAGTAGAAAGATCGCCGCAGATCATCTGGAACAGGCGGCCAAAGAAAATGGCAAAAAAATCCCAAAAATCAGCTCCCCAATAGGGACTTGCCGCTATCACAACAACTCCTTTGACCGCGGGATCAGTTGATGGTGGGGGTCATGGCGAGGGTCCTGTAAGAGCTCTGTCAGCTCCATTTCTAGTTCAGGAGTTAAGATGTGTTCCATCTCCTCCGCGCTCCGATGCACTTTTTCAACCCCTTGCCCCAAATAGACCAGGTAGACCTCCCAAAGGCGATGGAGGCGGACGATCCTTTCTCCCCTTAACCACCCGTCTTGTGTGAGAGCAAAATGTCCAGACGCTTTTTTTTCTACCCAGCCTTGTCTCTGCAGGTTCCATAAAAGAAATCTAACTTTCCAAGCTCCTAATGCATGCCGCTTATCAAGATCCTTAACGGCGACACTCCCTGCCTTCCCCTGTTTCCAAAAATACTTAAGAAGATTTTCACAGAGGCACTGCATGCGGAACGCCCCGATGCGCCACGACCGGCTTACCACTCCATTATCTGAAGCAAACAACAGAGCAAGGATGCTCATGAATGACGCACTTAACAAAATCATTGGACCTGTTGGCAAGGAAAACCTCCAATCCAACCCCCTCTCTTCCCCCCATTGAGGGATCTGAACCGACAGATAATTGCCTAAAAACCCACTAACAGCACCAAATACCGCTGCTAAAACTAGCATAACAGAAAAGCGGTTGGTCAGCTGACGAGCCGTTACCGTGGGCGCAATTAACATCCCTGCCATTAAAACAACCCCAACGCTGCGGATCCCAATAATGATCGCTAAGATCAGCAAAATAAATAATAGAGAATCGATGAGAGGCACTCTAATGCCAAGGGATTTGGCAAAAGGGCGATCAAAAATAACCATTTCGATTTGCCGGTATAGGGCAATCAGGATTGCGATCGTGATAAGAACAAGGAAAGCGTAAATTAAGATATGCACATCGGTCAATGTCGCTGCTTGTCCGTATAAAAAAACTTGAATGGTCTTATACCACAGCGCATGAGTAACCTGAAGACGGCTTGCAATCAAAATGCCAACCCCGAAAAAAACCGAGAGGACTAAGCAGAGGGCTGCATCGCTTTTAACAGAGAACTTCCTTTCTAATTGATCAATCACCCACAAACCTAAAAACGAGGTTGCAGAAGCCCCAATTAAAATAGCGATGGGGATAACTTCTTCATAAGAGGGAAAAAGGGTTGCAATAATTAGAACGCTCACAACAACCCCTGGATAGGCAGCGTGGGATAAGGCTTCGCCTAGCAAGGATCTCTTTCGCAAAAACACGATCACCCCGATCAAAGCGGACGCCGAACACATCAGCATACTGCCGATCGTTGGAGCTTGAAGCACAGGATCTGTAAATGACTGAAGTATCGAGATCATACGCCTTATCTGATGAATCAGTTAAATCCTGATGACTTGTTCTTGTTTAGCTTGGCTGCTTCATCAAGCACATTAGCCCCCCTGCCATAGGTTCGCATGATCGTATCTTTATGAAACACATCGGAAACAGGACCGCTTGCGATCAAGCATGTATTGAGCATGATAACCCAATCAAAATAGGTATCTACGGTGCCAAGATCATGGTGGACAACACACAAAGTTTTACCCTGAGCTTTAAGAGCGTCCATCAGGCCTATTATCGCTTTTTCTGTAGCCATATCGACCCCTGCAAACGGCTCGTCCATAAGGTAGAAATCGGCATCCTGCAACAAAGCTCGGGCAATAAAAAGCCTCTGCTGCTGCCCACCCGATAAATGGCTAATCTGTCTGTCGGAAAAGGGAAGCATGCCCACCATTTCCAAGGCCCGTTTGGCAGCTTCTTTATCCGAAACTTTAGGCCATTTGAAATAGCCCAACTTCCCGTATCTGCCCATTAACACAAGGTCAAAAGCGGTGATCGGAAAATCCCAGTCCACTGAAGAGCGTTGAGGAACATATGCAATCTGATGGCGCACTTTTTTAAAAGGCTTGCCGTAAAACTCAATAGTGCCAGAAAGAGGTTTTATCATTCCCAGAAGACTCTTTAACAAGGTGCTCTTACCAGCTCCGTTTGGGCCAATGATCCCAACTAATTTTCCTATAGGAATTTCGAAATGCACATCCCATAAGACAGGCGTCTTATCATAGTTAACGGTCAGTTGATCAACGGATAACGCACATACCGCTTGGTTTTCTGTCACTCCGTTTTTCCTTCCTGTTCCCAGGCAGCAATCATCACATCTGCATTCCGCCGGATCATTTTAAGATATGTATCAGCGCCGCTGTCACTGCCGCCCATGGCATCACCATAGAGGACTTCATCCGAGATCCTCACTTCCAATCCCTTTTGTCGACACGCATGCACAATTTTCCTAAGAGAGTCTTTAGATACATTGGACTCAGGAAAGACAGCTTCGATGTGATAGAGGCATAAGTGTTCGATAATTTTTTGGATATCGGTTGTGCTCAGCTGTCCATCGGGAGCTAAGCCTTCAGGAGCTTCAAATCGTTTTTTCCATTCGGACTGCTCAACTTCATCAGGGGTTCGCAGATAGCTTCGCGTAAAATAATTAAATGCATCATGACTCGTCACCAAATACCTTCTTTCCGAAGGCACTCGTTGAAAATCGGCTCTGATCTGTTGATGTTCATGCAGCATGGACTGGCGCAAACGCTCAGCGTTCTCCTCAAAGATTGAGGTGCCTGCAGGATCCATTTCCTTGAGAGATTCGAGAATCGGATCGATGATCATGCTCCATAATTCAATATCCGTCCAAATGTGGGGATCCAGTTGACCTTCATCATAAATGATCTGATCTGGAAACCGTTTTTGGATCGATTGACCCACAGGAATTGCATTGGGATGGTGTTCCAGTTGATAGCGCAAACTAGCCCCATGCTCTAGACCTAACCCATTATAATAGATCACATGTGCAGCGATTAGCTTTTCATCGTCTCCCTTTACTAATTCATAACTGTGGGGATCAATCTGGCCGCAAATCAATGAAATATGATCAATCCGATCTCCCCCTATTTGCCTTACGATATCATCAATAATGGCATTCGTTGATAGCACTTTGACCTTACCGTTATTCTTCATCCATTCCTCTAAACTAGAGGTAGGCCGGGAATTCCTTTGAGAACACCCTTGAAGAAGCCCTATCAAAAGCAAGGCCGCACAAGTTAAAAACCCAAGACATTTTCGAAATGCTTTCATCATGGAGCACTCTACAATTTTCCAATAAATAGAGGAATGGTATCAGTAGAAAAGATTTATTCACAAGCAAACTCAAGCTTATTCGCTCGTTTTAAATAAAATAAAATAAATATCTCAAAACAGCTTACAGCACTTCAGGGTTAATGCTAATTGAAATTTTAAATAACACGGAAATGAGTAGCGTTATTTCCATACTGTTTCTCCGTTAAAAAACAGCTTATACCATTCATGTATTATTTAAAACTTCAATTAGCATCAAACTAGCTGATGCAATCGACCGTGCCTTTTCGGAGGTATCTTGAGTAATGAAATTTATAATTTAAATTACTATGTTATAAAAAACTAATGGAGCTGATCTCTTTTGGAAAAAATCCTTGGAGCTGCTCACAGGCTTGCGCAACCTCCTCTTTCTTAGCGCTGAGACTGATGAGAAGCAGCGTCTTATCAGCAAGGTCTGCTTTTTTATGAGGCACAGAGGAAAATTGGGTCGGTTCCAGCTTAGAATCCAAGTTGCCAAAATAAGAATAGTTGATCATTTTTTTAAGGACTGAACAGAGAGGTCTTTCGAAAATCTTTGCTATTTCCGACGCGACGCAACGGGTGAATTTTCCCTGAGCACAAAATCCGGGGAAAAGGTGGGTTGGGCATGGTACGATCCAATCGGGCAGGGGCCAATCTAGCTGGATGTGCTGCATGACCATTAGTGATCCGATTGTTTTAGCAAGCATATACTCGCCTCGCTCCAAATGGGCGAGTAGCGCGCACGGCGGACCAAAGTTCTCGCAAGCTGCTGCATGCCGCTTGAACGGGGCGTGTTGCGTTATACAGCTACGGCACACGCCCGTCCCTTCGGTGGATGCAAAACAGCATCTGCACCGGTGCTCAGGATCTAAAAGGGTGAGGTGCTCTAAGCAGGCTGTGCAAAACAGGTGGCTCAGGTGTTCGGTCCTTTCCTTGCAACAAAGGCAAAGGGGGGGATAGATAATCTCGATCAATTTTTTGCATACATTAAGGATCATCAATACTTCAGCCCATAGCGAGGTTTATCCAGCGTTCCCCGCACTGTCAACGTTAAGGCCTCGGTTAACTTTAAGACAACGTCTTGCCGCATTTTGATATCGATATGGATATTCCCATTGAGATCGATGAACGCAGTCTGATCGGCCGGCGAAAGGAAAAATTGCGCCCGCTTGCGATCACTGAAGGAATTCTTCATGTTGACCAGATAAAACTTATCACCCCGCAGTTCAATATCAATCTCTCCTTGAATCGGAGTTAAAAGCCCGAGATCGATTCCAAAGTTCTTGATCATCTCGATCGGGGTTTCAAAGAGGGTCGATTCCTTTTTGAAGGCATTGGTGAAGTTTAAATGACCTTCGCCGATCCATCCCCTTGGATCATTGAGGTCGCCGCGGATCTCGTTCAAGCTCAAATTGCGGATTACAAGAGGCTTAACTGTCGCATCTCTGCTGCCGATTTTTTTCATCAAGCTCGGTTGAAGGTCTTTGATTTGGAGCAAAGGGATATGAAAGGACCATTTTTGATTGGAGGTATTGTGGTCGATCGAAACCTTTTTGATCTGGAAACATCCAGCTTCGTCATCAATGCCGAGTTTCGAAATATGGATCGATTCGGGACTTGCTTCAATCATAGCGCCAAGGCGATCGAACTGGTAGCCGAGAAGCTCAAATTGGCGCCCTAATAATTGACCATTGAGCTGAAACCCTTTTTTAGAATCATTCCAGAGGAGAAGGTCCCCTTGAAACTCATATCCTTTTCCTAGCCTGAGGTTTTTAAACTTCTCTTTCATCTCTTTAGGAAAGAAAGCGTCAAGGCGAGATCCATCGATATTGACGTTACCCCTTAGCACTGTCGCATTCGAAATCTGAGAAGAGGTCACTTTGTTTAGCTGGATATCGATACCGCACGCAGATCCCTGGACGCTTTCCCAAAAAAGGGCCCCTCCACTAGACCGAAATTCTGCTTGGATTCCTTCTGGCTTCATGTGGTCGCAAATGTGGATGCAACCGCTAGGAGCGCCCCTTAAGTCGATCTTTAAGCTCCCCCACAAAGGTTGTTCATTAAGAGCTGTCTTAAAGTAACACTGCAGCAAAGCATTTTCATAGATGATACCGACGCTCTGCAGTGAGAAGATCTGATCTTTAATCCCATAGAGGCCATCTCGCAAACTCCCTTTAAACAGGAGCTGGTTTGCCGAACAGTGGAGATCCCCCCTTCCCTCAAGATAGGATTCACAATAAAACTGCTTAAGATCAGAAGAAATCCATTTAGCCTCGATGGCACGATCAACCAATTCAGCTGAGAGGGAAAACTGGATCTCGTTCAGATCGTACTGATCTCTTTGGATCACGGCATTAGCCCGGACCGTTCCTAAATACTGCATCGAACCTTTGACGTAGATCTTGGATTCGATCCCTTTGAGGTGCAATCCTTGCCTATCCCCATAGGTGAAACGCAACGGCGTCTCTTGTTTCATTTTGAGATTAAACGGAGCCTTTACATCTACAACGACCGTGCATTCCCCATCAATTATTGGAGAGCCCAGCTGCCACTGCGCCCGAGCACTACACGCAAAAGCTCCCTGGACAGAGGATTTAAGTTTGGGGTCTAAAGCGCTTAATACCCGCAAATCCCCTTGAAAAGAATCGATTGCAATCGAAACGTTTTTCTCATCTGGTAGATAGGCAGCGCTCCCTTTCCAAAAGAGTTGGTTCCAATTCCCCTCGATCTGAGAAAATGAGATCTTTCTATCGTGTATATCTAAAACTGCTTTGGTATTCAGACCATCCGCATGGATCTGTTCGATGATCCAACGATCGTTCTCTCGTTTTCCGATCACGTTAAATTGATCGATCCGCTTTCCTTTGATATGAAGATCCCTTCCATGAGCCTTAAAGTTGAATACTTTGCCTTCCCACTTCATATCGGTTTTCACCTCCCCTGCCATTTCCCATGCATCCAGATCCCTAGCATCAAATTCAGCTAAGGCAAATAATCCAGAAGAGACAATAAACTTCAGCTGTTTTTGAAGGTCTTCAATTTTGATGATCGGATGCATTTCAAAAAACAGAGGCTTCCCTTCACGGCTAAAAACCACCTTGCCCATCTGCAACTGCGTGCCGTAGAAATGGGTCGAATTTCGGTCAAACTTCAAGTCCCATCCTAACGAAGCGTTCAGTTCAAGCTGCCCATTGAACCGCCCGATCTCTTTTTTAGAATCGAGGATCTTAATATCAAAGAGCGCGGAACGCTCAGGATTGAATTTAAACTTATCGACCTGGACCTGATATGCTGAGCCATCGACCAGCACCCATGTTCCTCTTCCATTTTTAACGACTAGCTCTTTGAGGCAATCATCGTAATGCAGAGTGCAGCTTGCATTCGACAGGTGGCTCTGCTCGCTAAATGGGACATGCAGATTGGAAAAGTGTCCACCAAAGGCCCATTGCGTTTTGGCTTGCCCCCCGCGCACTTCACTAACAAATGCCAATCCCCCTTGCCCGCTGATGAACTCCCCTTTAATTCCTTCCAAAGCAGAGACCTTTAGTTGGGGAAAATGACCAGCAACTTTCTGTAATGAGGAAAAGTCCCCTTCAATGCTTTTGGTCTCAATCGTAACATCGAAATCTTCTGCGCCAAGCAAACGGACCGAAACAGCACCTTCCATATTTAAGCCGTGGCAGACAGTATTCAGTTGATCAACTTGGACAACCCCATCTTTAATCTGAACGTTTCCTTTCAGATGCTCAAAGCTGAGATTGAGGTTTTTATGGACAAAAACCCCCTCCTGCAAAGGGAGATCTCCCATCAAACTACGAGTATGCAAATCATAGGAAAAAAGAGCCCGTCCTTCTGTATGAAGCATTTGAGGGTCTTTTTCGCCAAGCTCCGGCAAAATCAAAGCAAACCAGGGATGATCCAGGCGCAGATTATCGCCCTGCAGAGACCAGTTCCATCGGGAATCTTTAAAGGTAGCAAACAGATCAATCGCCCCTTTGAGCTGCACATTCCCTAATAGAGCCTTAGCAAAAGGGCCATAGACTGCATCCGTCAGCTTTTCTGAACGGAGCCACCCCTCTGAAACCGTCCAGAAAGCACTCTGATTAACAAGTTGTGAAACCGATGTCGGCCCCTGCGCTTCAAATCCCCACTCGACCACTTCATCTTCAATTGCGTACTCTCCGATCCAATCCCATCCCATCTGATTCCTGATCAGAGAGCCTTTAAGACGGCATTTAGAGGCCGGAAGCCGCGCTCCAGGAAAAGCCAGCGCATAAAAATCATTGATATCGCCTTCCCATTCGGCATCAAGAAGATGTTCTGCTTCCGTTCCACGAACGGAAAGATTGCCCACGATCTTTCCGATTTGGGCCTGCAATGTCGAAGGCTTTAGCTCACCTTCCTCAATCAAGAGATTGCCTTCCAATTCCGACAGATGGATTGGCTGGCTTAATGAGTCTTGTGAACGACCGAACATTCCTTGCCCCCCAAGAAGCTCTAAGCCCCCCCGTTCCACCCACCAGAGCCCATTTTCTAAATGGGAAACTTGAGCCTCTAGTTTAGCCATCTCCGCAGAGACCACTGTTTGTGTCGATGGAAACTCGAGGCGTAGGTGTTGAGCAGCCACCCCCTCCAAATAAAAACTGCGGCATGAGTTTTCAAAAAATTCAAGGAGAACTTTTCCTTGAATACTCCCTTGAGAACACATTGCTGTTAACCCATCTGGCATCGACATTTGGGCGATCCAATCCAAATATTGGGCATCAGCACGCTGGAGTTCGATATGGACAATATGCAAATCCTCTTCAGGTTGACACAGAGAAAGGATCGCATCCAACCTCTGTTGGTTCCCTCCCATCGCAATCTGAGTTTCTAACCAATACCTCCCATCAGCCTGGATTCCCCCTTTTCCTCCGATCTGAATGGGGCCCTTCTGTTCCCCTTGGATCATCATCCCATTAATACCAAACTCAGGATCAGTATCCGGTTCAAGAATGCAGTTTAAATTGACTTGCTCTAAAGAAATCCAAGGCTTCTTCTCTTCATCTGTCATCAACCACTTTCCATCCCTAGCTTGGATATGGGCGGAAAGCTCCTCCCAAAATGGTTTTTCACTTAAGGAGGGACAATAAATAATGTCCGCATCTAAATAGGCAACCGCAAACTGCCTGTCGCCTATCAGATCCGTTAAAAAGAGGTCTTCTCCTTTAATCCGACAAAAAAACTCGGTGACCTCAGTATGGGAGTTGATCTCTCCATGCCCTTCCATCAGGATCTGCCCGCGCGCATCTTTCCAATGCAAAGAAGGCGCCGAAGACAAGAATGGCAATAGGGGGATAATCCGACCACAGTCATTTTCATTTAGCTGAAATCTATATCCTAGTTGATTGCCCTGTTCAGCTAAGTCAACAGTCAGAAGAGGCGAGATATCAGTATCAGGTTCATAAGCTAAAAAAAACGTCCCAATCTGCTTAGGAAAAGGACCTGAATGAAACGAAAAAAAAAGTCTGCTGATAGGAACCGTTTCAGGAAATTGGAGAACTCCATCCCGCATCTCCCAGCGGATTTCTAAACGGGGATGGGAAAAAAGGACTGGAAAAGGGATGCTTTTTTTTTCTTGCTTAGCGCTGCTTCCTAAAAAAAGATGGGGCTGCTCCAATTCGATCTGCGCCAAGATCTTTGCATGGCGCCAATCCAGGTGCAATCTGAGTCTTGCTTGATTGATCCTGACCTGGTTTTCTCCTTGGCAACAACGGAACCCGACCATATGGAGTTGTTCTTCTTTCCAATCCATTTGCTCATATCCCCATTCCAATCCAGGACTATTAAGAACTGCGCTGTTAAGTGCAATTTTCACTCCAATGAGGATAAAAGTTTTCCGAAAGAAAAAAAAAGATGTGAAGACCAAGATGAGTAAAAGCCATTTGGCACGAGTCGATCTTGGATTTGTCCGTGCAAAACGATGGTTGGGCGACATTATTCTCCGAAATTTGCATCCAATTTGGCCATTTGATGCTTATCTCATATTGCCGCAAAAAAATACATCCCCTAGTTTTTTTGGTAACTATTCAGGTCGCATCACAAGCATGACCTGAATAGCTGTGATTTTTTAACGCTTCGGTTCAAATTATTTAGAATTATTAAATTCCGAAACCACCTGCTTACTAATTCCCCTCAACCTGTTATAAAAGCCTGTAGAGATACGCTCATCAGGCTGCGAAAAATTAATTATTTTTCGAGCCACATCTTGCAACTTAGCTGTAAAGTCTGACTGACCAGATCTTAATGCATCAGGCACCAGGTTACTTTGAGAACCCAACTCATCAGGCGCTACTTCAGGTGAAGAGTCTGACTCATTAGGCACTAGATTGATTTGAGAGGATACCTCATCAGACGCTTGATTATTTCGAGAGACTAACCGATCAGACTCTAGGTCACTTCCAGAGCCTAAGTCATCAGACGATATATCATTTGGAGAGACTTGTTCACCAAGATCAAAAGGCTGATTTGTCTCTTCCAGGTATTGAGTCCAAACGCCACTCAAAACAATGCAAGCCATCTCATCTACTTTCGCTTGTTGCGCGGGCACTTTAAGCTTCTCTCTAATTAAACTGTCCACAACATTGCTAACATTTATCATGAGATATTTAGTTTCACGTTCAGGAGGTTTGAAACAACATACTCCCTTTTTTACATGATCAGAAAAATGAACACTGATACTTACAGGTGATACGGGCATTGATTTAAATCTCCTTAAAAAATAGAGCATGTTTTTTATAAAAGCGAAGACACCGTCGCTTCAGCGGAGCACGATTCTAAATTGTTATACAGATTTATCTCCATTGAAAAGCATTTCCCACAAGAGCGAATTTCTACAATTTTCTGATTGATTTAAATTTTTATCCTCATGCTACCTAGCCGGAACAGCGGCTGCGTAGCATGAGTTGGAAAAGATCAAAGACATCAAGTCTGACTATTTTTAAATAGATTCATCTCCAACCAACAGCCAAAGAGAGTTAATCTAAAATCTCCAACGCAAAGCAGCATTAGTTTCATTGACCTTACACCATTTGTCAAAAATAACTTTTAGTGGATAATGCTCTGATCTTTCGATACGATCGGAGTTTAAAATGGATGGATTTCAAAAAGAAATAGATCAACTGGCTGGCA
>CAZOKX010000040.1:0-16646 GCA_964580785.1 uncultured bacterium | reverse complement strand
GTTACAGTAAAAGTTGCTGCATGCCCTTGGAGCCCCAGAAATGCCGTGAAACAAACTAACCCGAACAATGAAAATTTTGTGTGTGCCATATGCCCCTTGCTTATGAGTTGAATCCGCTTCTACCTTAGCCTGGAGGCTCGAAGGGAAACTAGGTTATTCATTGAATATTTTTTTTATAATTATTTCTAATAATAAGTCAAGCTCGAACCAGTGTTTGTCTGCGACATGAAATGGATCTTTCAGATTTTTGAAGGAGTGCACTTTCTGATACACAGGACATCCTCCGGCACTCAAGAGAGGGTACTCAATATGAATAAGGTTAGATATCAGGCGCTTAGTGCGCTAGGAGGTGAATTTGAAAAAATCTATTCGGCGGCTTGGTAGTTGCCGAATATGGGTTGAATGGGTAGGCGCCATTTTTTGGCTTTTTAAGTCGTCAGTTTTGTAATTCTCTCATTTGCAAAAAAAATTTACTCGCCACGACTTTTTGAGCGCGTACCTGGCAACCAGCGACTTCCGTAAAAAAATTAAGGCAATAAAAACCAACAACTTAAGAAATTAATAAATACAATAAAATCAAAAAATTTAAAGAATTCATAAATATTTAATTAAAAAGACCCGTGCTGTATAATTGAAGATGAATCAAATTATTTTATAGGCGGTAAATCATGTCAGTAGGCGGACCAAGATTCGATCCAGAAAATGTCGATCTGCGCCTTACTCAGGCAAGACCTCAGCAACAGTACTTCACTTACAATGGTGAGACGTTCATGGTCCAGGCCATTCGTAGAAGTGCGACAAAAACAGACTTCGATGAGGAAGATATCACGCATTTGCGCGACTGGACTAAGGTTGGTAGACATGCGATGGAAGCTGCTGAAGCAGCCTTTAATAGGACCCTAGCTACCACAGATTCTTTTGCTCAAGTCAAAACCGTGCACGTCCCTCTGACCGGGGGTATTGTAACCTCTTCAACGGATGATTCAGCGACCGGGGTTCCGGTCGATATAGGTAAAGAAATCAAATATTCCCGAGCAGTGACCGATGCCCCAGAGCAAAAAATTATTATGGACACAGCGACCCGTGCACACGTTGAGTCTCAGATCAAATTAATAGGCCTTGAAGCCTCTCAATGGAAAGAGCCAATACATCTATCTCAACGGACAGCCCAAACCAACTCAGCAAGACCCGCCGATTCCAACACTCCAACACCTCCAACAATTACTACGCCGCCTTCCGCTGACACTACGGCTCCAATACCCCTTAGTCCGTTAACATTTACAGCACCCGCTGCTTATGTGCATAATGAAAAAACAGCCCTTTCCGATTTCCTAAAATCCCAGCAAACTGGTACAGCCTCCTCTCCCCTGAATCCAGCTCAACTTAATCAACCAGCTTCTATAGCAATTTCTGCGCAGCTAGCTCAATTTAACCCAGCCGTGACCCATAATCCTGAAGAATTGCACAAAGGCGCTGCAAGATTTATAGCAAAACATCTGTCCGACTTCGCAAATAATGCAACTGACTGTGAAGAGATGTTCACAACTTTAAAAGCTCGGTATGATGCACCAACATCGACTCCCGCTGGACTTAAAGCTGAACTAAGAGATGGGGCATCTAGTAAGACAAAAATAAAAGATAGGGACTATTCAATACTTGAGAATTGCCTAGCCAACAAAACAGCAGCTGAACTTACTCCCGATGAAAAGCTCCTTGTTGCCAAGGCCTTTACAAATTCAATCCATAAAACTCTTTATACCGATTGCCGCACCTATCCCAAAGTCTACTTCAAAGCTATACAAGCATTCTTTAGCCAGGAGAAAGTCGGAAGCATCTTTGGATTCTTTGGAAAAGAGCAAATCAATGGAAAAGGCCTTTTAATTGTAGAGGAAACACCTACAGGCGAATACAAAACTTGGAAAAGATGGCCTGATAGCGACCCAATAAGGCCCGATCGAACGGCCTTTCTTCTCTATAAACCTACTGAGAGCAATGGTAAATTCTCAGGATTTAGTCGGACAACTGGCATAGATGCCCGTAACCCCCTTGTAGAACCACGGCCACAAACAGGAGCCTCTACAAGACCTGCTTATTACACAGATCGACAAGATATCGAAACAGGCGGTGGAGGCAACTGCGGAGCTTTTGCATTGGCTGATGCACGCTTGCAAAAAGATCAAATTTATTACCGGTCCGAATCAGATTGGAAAGCAGCATTAGAACAACAAAGAGTAACGATTAGAAGTAGTGCGATGAGCTTCCTGTTCGAACAAGCTCATCAATTCACAACTGACCGGTTGTTCCCACAGATTCTTTCAGCGATCCATGATTCTAGGCAAGAGATCGCAACTCAACAGCATCAACATGATGCAACGCTCACTGCACTATTGGACAAATCAGCAGGAACCTTACTGCAAACCGAAAAAGAATGGCTCGTTCAACTTTATGCCATTCATGCTAATAGTGAAGGCAAAGATTTGGACAAGCCATTCTTCCTTGCGCACGCGATGAGGGCTGGGGAAAAAATTGCCATCATCCAAGAGCATGAAATCATCTTTACAGCTCCTCCGGCCGATGAACCGATCGATGTTAATGACTATCTCTTTATACACTATAACGGCTTCGACCACTTCAAATCGGTGAATCGCAATTACACGCCAACGGAAACAGCCCCTGCTCTCAATGATATCGTTTCATACTATAATAGTGAAAATGCCTACCTCTTTGCCCGGCATACCTTCCTTAACTCTTTGTCTAATCCATCAACAGTTCAAGCAAGCCTTGTCGCATTGAAAACTGCTGATCTGCATGGATACTTAGCTCTAGAGGAAATGGTCGGCACACATCTATTGAATAATGCTGCAACAGGAACGGGTGTGTCAGAATTCCTTATTGCTCTAAAACGTGCAACCAGTATGGAAAGGGGTCATCTTGAAAAGCTAGCGGCAGTTATTGAGCATGAGATCGCAACACGTCAGCACCTGCAATCACGCGCTGACTTCTTATCTAAAATGATTCAGATCTTTGAAGCGCAGCCCCCCCTTGCAGCTGAAATGAAACTCTGGGAATATAGAGCAGCATTGAAAAGGTTAAAAAAAGGAGACACTGCTGGCTACTTAGCCGCTCGAGAATGCTTAAAAAGCATCGTAGATATCGACAAAGTTGATCAATCCACCATTTCTACCATTACAGATCAGTGGAAGCAAATCCTTACAGCTTTCAACATAACCAGCCATCTTGCAGATAGATCCCAAATGACTTTAGAAGGAGCTCAACATTTAACTACTCATATTCGAGAAAATCCGTTGGTCAAAGCCCGGGGAGACTTCTTTCATACCCTTCTGATTGCTCCAACTTTCGGAACTCTTTCTGCTGACACCAAGCACAAGCTAGATCAACAGTTAAATAATTTAATAGTCCATGATCCAAGTGGGTACCTCGCTTATCGGGAATTCATAGAAGGAAATAGTACGATCAGGTCAAAAGAAGATCTAGTTGCACATCGAACTGATGTGATGGAGTATATCCTTACAAGTTCTCAACAAGAAGGAACCTCTGCCCGTGCAGAAGTCTTCAAGGCTGTTATTGCGAATAAACAGGCTAATCTGATACAGGCACTTATAGTCTTGCAACGCTCACAACCTAATGACTACCTCGCTCTAGAAACTGTTCTTGGGAAAGGCCCCTCAAGCCCTGAAGACCTCGGAACAACCTTGCAAAGAAGAGCTATGCCTAATCCTGAATCTATTCTAAAAGCATTTGCCGATAGAATGTATTCAACGGAACATCTTTCACGCTCTCAATTTTTAAATGCCCTTGATCAGTCGGTAACTAGACATGAATTGGAAAGCTGTAGCATGCGATTGCAGCAAAAAGATCCACTTACATACTTCATACTGGATGAATTACTTGAAGGAGACGTTACTGTAGATAGACTTACAACATTGCGTGCAGATCAGATCAAAAGGGCTATTGCAGAAAGGCCAGATCTTCAGGCTCGAGTTCACCTTATAAGGACATGGGAAATCGCACTCGACGCACCCTCTCCTGACACTAAACAGGCAATGACAAAAGCAATTGAAACGGTTAAAAAGGAAGATAAATTTAGTTGGGTTCGATTATTCCAAATGTCGTTAGAATCTGAAAGCTCTAAAATGACTGAAGCATTAATTTCATCGGAAAAAGAAGACATAATTAACAATTTCATCAATAAATCAATTAAAAATGAATCTAAAGACGCTAGCGAATTAATGCGTGAATTATCAAATCCAAGCTCGACAAATGAATCAATCCTCGTAAAATGGAGAGCTGTATTGCGAACTAGCGTTCATATTTCATTAGCCCTGGGCTGCTTAGTCTATGACAAGAAAAATCTACCAACTACCGCTTCTGATCCACAACCTTCAACCGCAGAAAAAGCGGGGCTAGGCCTTGCTTTAATACAAAGCAGTCCATCGCTCTTGAAAAATATCAGTCCGCTTGAACTTGCTGAGAAGCTGGTGACAACCCACGTTGATGACTCAACAGGTTCTCTTCGATTAGCTGAAGGTCCAGAAGCAACAACCTAAAAGTCTTTTTTCATAGAGAGGCGATCGCCTCTCTAACATTTTTATCAGACCACGCTTCAAGGATTCCATTTTTCCATAAATTGATATGAATTTGCAAAAAAGCACTGCCCGCGTTATGGTGCGAAAAAGGAAGCGATCTTCTCTTGAACCCGACCTTGCAATTTTATAGTATCCTTGCCTCCAGGGTACTTGCTGTATAAAATTTTCAGGTTAAATTGAAAGACTCCTTCATTTTTCAGGAAAGATATGCGGTATCGAACTAAGCTCTATCTGGCACTGATGGTCATTTCGTTCCTTAGCTCCGGCTTCGGGCTGTGGATCATGTACACAAAGGCAACCCAGTTTGTCTGGGTTGAGCTAAAATCTAAAGCTTTAACAGTGGTTGCAACGACAGCTGCCTTGATCGATGCTGAGCTCTTAAAACAGATCCATACGCGCGCAGATGAAAATTCCCAGGCTTACATCACGATCCAGAACGAGCTCAGAAGGGCAAGGGATGCTAATCGGAGGGAGAACATCACCGTTAAATATCTGTACACATTGCAGCCTGATAGGGAAAACCCCAAAAGGCTCCTCTATCAAGTTGACGCCGAAGAAAATCCCAAGTACATCAGCCATGTCGGCGATGTCGATAGCACCTCGGTGAGCCTCAAAGTTGGAGAGCACTTGAATGGGTATTATTCTCCAGACCAGTTTGTCGAAGACCTTTGGGGGACGTGGATGTCGGCATACGCCCCTGTTTTTGATAAGCAGGGCAACTATGTTGCAACAGTTGGGACCGATATCTTATCGGCTAATATCAAAGCCAAAATTCATTATCTTCTCTACGACGGGTTCCTTGGGCTTTTAGGCTCTTTAGCCCTTGGAACATTGGGAGGATATTTTCTTTCGCGGAGAGTCTGCCTCTCTCTATCGAGCCTATGCAGCTCTGTAGAGAAGATTGGAGCTGGGAACCTGGATCATCAAGCCACGCTGAACACTTCCGATGAGTTTGAGGATTTGGCAAAAGCCATTAATGCCATGACCCGTGGTCTTAAGGAAAGGGAGCGTTTGAAAATGAACTTCACCCGCTATGTTTCACAGCATATGCTGGACACAATCTTAAAGTCGGATGTGCCGACCAAGCTCGAGGGAGAAAGGAAAAAAATTACCGTTCTCTTTTCTGATATCCGCCAGTTTACACAACTCTCCGAACAGCTCCCCCCCGAACAGGTTGTTTCGTTACTTAATACCTATTTGGAAGTGATGATCGATGTAGTCTTTTCCCACCAAGGCACGCTGGATAAATTCATCGGGGATGCGATCATGGTCGAATTTGGAGCTCCGATGGAAGATGAGCTACAAGAACTTCATGCCTTGGAGACAGCCGTTGCCATGCACAAGGCGCTGTTGGTGTTAGGGGATAGGTTAGAAAAAGAGGGCAAACCTCGGTTAGCGATGGGGATCGGAATTCATACTGGGCTTGCAATTGTTGGCAATATTGGGTCGGAAAAGCGGATGGAGTACACAGCGATCGGCGATACAGTCAATGTAGCGGCCCGCCTAGAAAAACTAACAAAGGAGTTAAAGACTTCGATTCTGATCAGCGAGACGACTTACCGAGCTGTTAAAGAACGATTCCCCATGAAGAGCCTAGGCCCCATGACCTTAACAGGAAAACAGGCCCCCATCGAAGTCTATGCGCTATATCCTTTTGGGGAAGCAGCAGAATAATACGCCCTGGCGATCTCTATGTTGTATACCCAGTGGATTCGGAAGAAACCCAGCTTTTGAGGTTACGTAGGTATAACATGTAGAAACCGCAATAATGAGCTAAAAAAAACCTTTTTATGAACGAAAAACTGATTAAGCGTGGATAATAATTGCAGATGCAAAAATCCACGGTGGAAAAATAATAGCGGGGGTAGCTAAATATGAAAAATAAGCCCAGCATTAGTCCCGAATCAAGCGGGATTGGAAAAAAGATCACCCTAGGATCAATTGGGGTTTTGTGCCTTTTGACCGCATTATTCTTCCTGACGCCGACAATCATATCAATGGGGTGGGGAAAAAAGCGCGTCGAGGAGAAGATCGGGCAATCTCTTGGCGGCGTCTTATCGATCGACAATTTATCGCTGAGCTGGTTCGGCTCCCAGTCGATCAAAGGGATCGTTTTGAAAGATTCTAGCGGCCAGGTAGTTCTGAACTGCCCAATGGTTAAGGGAAACGGTTCCCTCTGGAATATCCTGTTCTCCCGGGATTTGGGAGAATGGACGATTAACTCTCCAGAATACACATTGAAAAGATCCCTCCAGCCGGCAACATCTCTTAAACCCTCGATGAAGGGAATTGCTAAGGCCGGGCCACTTCCTGAAGTAACGCTATCTGCGGCGAGGCTGCAAAACAGATTCAAAGAGCATTACGGAAAGCTTGCAATCACCGAAGGAAAAGTTGTGGTCCTCTCTCCAAATGTCGATCCAATCTCGTTTAACGAAATTGCATTCACGGCAAGCCTTCCTGAAACAAATTCCCAACTCCAGATCAACCTTGAGTGTAAAACTGTCCAAAAGCAGGTCAAAGGCAGTGTCAGCATCACGGCAATGCTTACAGATCTCCAGGCCAAAATCCCTTCCGTGAACGCAAAAGCATCGCTCGTCCAGCTCCCGGTGCTTGGGATCGATCAGATCTTGAGCCAGTTCTACGCACCGATGGACGGTCTTCTACTTCACATGATCGGACCGACCATAGATATGAACCTCGATATCGATTCGGCACAAGAGGCCTTTCAGCTTAACCTCGATGCTAACTCCGCCCAGTTTAATGCCCACCTCTCAACGCACGGTCTTGATGGGATTGTTTCGCTGAAAACTCCAGGCTTGATTAAATTAACCATGACGCCTAAATCATTTGCGAAATTTTCTCAGTTAATCCCCATGCTAAAAGGAATTGTACTCACCCAACCAGCGACATTTTTGCTCAATGTCTCTGAATTATCTCTGCGCACGCCGAAAAACCTCAACGACCTCGAATCGTTAAAACTGAATACAGCATTGAAGTCTGTACCATCGAGCTCCTGGGAATTTAATCAGCAAACATTTGTTCTGCAAGACCTTGAAATGCTGTTTGCGACACAACAGCTTGGGTCTGAACTAACAGCCTCAGGGAAGCTTAATGCAGTGACAGCAAGCCAGCCGATCCAATTGAACTACCAAGCTGATCTATTTGAGCTGCTTGGGGAATCGCCTAAAGGAAAAGGATCCGTTCAAGTGCAACAGCTTCCGCTTGACATTGCAAAACAACTCTCAGGATTGACCTTCCCGGTTGTGAACCTTCTGGGCCCCTCGCTTAATGCAACGGCTGCCTTTGATCTGCAAGGAGACAACGGATTGCTTCAACTCTCAGTAAATACGGCCTACTTGACAATCCCAATGATGAAGATTTCCTTGGATAAAGGGATATCTCTTCTCGAACCGGCCCCTATTACTTACATGCTGACGCCCAATGCCCTTCCTTCCCTACAATTAACCCAAAATACAGCTCTGCATTGCACGATTGAACAGTGCACCTTTCCTTCTTTTGATGCCCTCGACAAACTGCAACTATCTATCACCGCTAAAACAAGCCAACTCCCTCTAAACCAATTATCCCTTCAAAATATCAACCTTCATGTAGGGGTGCAAACCTACGATCAGATTACCCTGAACTTCGCCAGCAACCTAGCCAAGGCGAGCTTAGTGGCCAGCCTTAATCCCGAAAAAACCGCACTAGTCCTCAAAAAGCCCCTCTCTATTGAAACCGTGATCGATAATGCCCATTATCAAGCCTGGGTCTCTGAACAAGCCACGCTGACCCAAAATGCCACTTTAGTCCTTCAAATAGCCCCCTTTTCCATTCCTCTCGATCAAACAGGACTTAATTCATTAAAAATCAAAGGATTAGCAAGAGTTCCTATGCTTGCATTAGCAAGTCCTAACCAGACAAGAACAATCACATTGACAGAGACGCAAACCTCTTTTCAGCTCGATGCAAAAAGTAAAACCATGGATTTCCAGTGCTCTAGCAAAGTCGAAACAAAGGACACCCCAAACGGAACACTTAGCTTTAAAGCAACGCTGACGAATCTTTCATTCGATCCCAGCTTTGATTTTTCCCAGGCAAAGATTGATGCCAATGGAGACCTGACTAACATTTCAGCAACACTCATCGATGCCTTCTCAGCAATTCCTGAAGCCAATACGCTAATCGGACCAACGTTCAACTGCACATTCAAAGCACAGAGCACTCCCGAACTACAAACCTTCAATATCCAAGCTTCCAGCCCTCAGATGAGTGTTAGCGCAGCTTTTGCAGCCAATGACCAGGGAATTCAGCTCCAAGGAAACCAGGGACAGGCGATATGGACATTGACGCCGGAAGGATATCAAGTGATCGATATGGTTCTCAGCGGGCAAGCCAATGCCAAATCGCCCTTTTTGCTCAAAGAAAAAACGACATTTAATATGAGCTTTTCTAACCTCTATATACCCTTGCAGCCCCACGCAAAAACGGGATCGCTTGCGGATCGGATCCCGGTGATTTCCACCGACATCTCCAAACTTAAAATTACAGCTAATGGGAAAAATTCTGTTTTGAGCTTTTTTGATAATAGTTCCCAAGAGACGATCCAGCTCTCAAACTCTGCATTTTCATTTAATAAATCGCAACCACAAGGCCCCATTCTCTTCACGTTGAGCAGTGCCGTTACCTCACAAATGGCCAATACGGTAAAAAGCGGAATGGGCAGGTCGGGATCCTTAAATATTTCAGCAACAATCGATAATCTGCTTAATGACCAAGGAGAAATCGATATCGCTAAGCTCAGCGGTAAAATCGCTTTAAATGCATCTCAATTTCCTTCAAGAGCCTTAGATGTGATTGCCCGCGCTAAAGGGAAGACCAATCTCCCTTTCACCACAATTTTTGGCGAGACAATTACGGCTGATGCTGCATTGGACATCAAAGAACTGACAGGCCCCGTTTCAATGACGCTGAATGCATCGAATAGCAGGTTTTCGCTAAAAGGCAAGCTCCTTAAAGGGACTTTATTGCTTGACCAGCCTTTGCATTTGCAAGGAATGATCACTACAGAAATCAGCCGCCTCTTTCTCAAAGAGGTCAATCCTCTGTCCATTTCCTATATCTACTCCAATGATCCAGTGACTTTGGAGATCTCCAATACTGATTTCTACGTTCCCCTCTACCCCTTTGATCCCAATCGCGTCAACATCGCTAAGGCACGGATCGAACTGGGGCAGATCTACTGCCGGAACGAAGGTAATATCAGCGCAACGCTAAGCCTCCTTAAAAGCAGGCAGTTTGCCAAAGAAAAGGAGATGATGCTCTGGTTTGCACCGATCGATCTGAACATTGATAAAGGAAATATCGAGATTGAAAGGATAGAGATTCTAGTTTCGAACACCTTTGATATTGCAATTTGGGGAAAGTATAGCATGGTCAAAAGCTATGTCGATATGGTGTTGGGATTGCCTGCCACAACATTGCAAAAAGCGTTTGGGGTCGGTGGGCTGCCAGAAAATTACGTGTTGACTATCCCGATGAAAGGACCATCCGATAATGTCAAGATCGATATCAGCAAGGCAACTGCAAAAGTGGCCATGCTCCTTGCTTGGCAACAAAGTTCTCTAGCTGGCGCAGCAGGCGGGGGGCCTGCCGGAGCCATCGTGGGCCAGTTCCTAGGAAAGCTTGCAACACTGCCCGACAAAGATGCTAAGGTCCCCGCAGCCAAGCACCCCTTTCCTTGGGAAGCGGACAAAAGTAGATCCCGGAAAGCGACCTCTCAAGCTGAAGGTAAAAAACGGCATTTTAAGAGAAGCGAAAAACCCCTAAAGCAGATCTTAAAAGTAATCCGCTAAATCGCTGATTACAAACTCGACTTTGTACAATTTTGCGATCAACTTGCTGACGCTTGCCGGTCTTAAGGTCTGAACGGTTGTTATCCGATGAAGTTAAGTCTCAAAAGGGCAATTTCCCTTGAAATTGGCTTTGCATGAAAACCTGTTGATAAATGTATTATAAAAATCGATTACGCCAGCGTCACTTCTTTGCAGAGGTAGACATCTTGAATGGCATTGAGGAGCTGAACCCCTTCTTTCATCGGTTTTTGGAAGGCTTTGCGGCCTGAGATCAGGCCCATCCCGCCTGCACGCTTGTTGATGACCGCGGTTATCACCGCTTGACCCAAATCATTTTCTCCAGATGCCCCGCCCGAGTTGATTAACCCGACCCGACCCATATAATCATTAATGACCTGGTAGCGGCACAAATCGATCGGATGATCTGTTGCTAAAGTTGTGTACATCTTTTCTGTTTGCTTGCCGAACTTCAGGGTCTTAAAACCGCCGTTGTTCTCCGGAAGCTTTTGCTTAACGATATCGGCGCCAATAGTCGCACCGAGGTAGTTCGCTTGGCCGGTCAGATCAGCTGCTAGGTGAAAATCTATAGACGCCGTTTTAAATGCGGGATTGCGCAAGTAGCACCAAAGCACCGTAGCCATCCCCATCTCATGAGCCATAGCAAATGCTTGGCTGACCTCAACAATCTGCCGAGCACTCTCAGGCGATCCAAAATAAATTGTTGCTCCAACGGCAACACATCCCATCTCATAGGCCTGCTTGATCGAAGCAAACATGACCTGGTCATACTTGTTCGGATAAGAAAGGAACTCGTTGTGGTTGAACTTGAGCAGAAAGGGGATTTTGTGGGCATATTTGCGTGCCATAATCGATAAGACACCATAAGTCGTTGCAACAGCATTGCAGCCCCCTTCAATAGCTAGTTTGATAATATTTTCTGGATCAAAATAGTCGGAATTAGGAGCAAAGGAGGCTCCGGCGCTATGTTCGATCCCCTGGTCGACCGGCAAGATCGAGAGGTAGCCGGTATGGGAAAGCCTTCCATGTTCGTAAAGAGATTGGAGGCTTCTTAAAACGCGGATATTTCGATCCGAAAAAGCGAAGATCCGGTCCACCCAATCTGGCCCAGGAGCATGGAGCTTATCTTTCGGGATCGTCTTACACACGTGGGTCAGCAAGTCTTTTGATTGGGGCCCGAGCCATTTTTCAATATCTGTAAGCGTCATAGAATCTCCTTTAAGTAACAAAAAACGGAGTCTAAACTTATACACTCTTTTTTTAAAGCATTTAAAAAGCTTCTCCTGGATCCAATTTAAAATGAATTGTTAAACCCTACTTGCCCCCTGTTTTTCTTTAAAGCGAGGCCTCGATTTCTTCGAGGCTTCTTCCTTTTGTCTCAGGAATGTAGCGCCAAAAGAACCAAAGGGCGATAATTCCAATAACGGCATAGAGGAAAAAGGTGCCTGCAGAGCCTAAATGTTGCATTAGATCAAGAAATGTCAAAGAGATCAAATAATTGAAGAACCAGTTGCTCATCGTGCCGACCGTCATCGCTTTTCCACGACTTTTCAACGGATAGATCTCGGAGAGAAGTAATGATGGAATCGGTCCTAGACCAATTGCAAACGATGCGACGTAAGTCATTAAGCTGACGATTGCAATCAGATCAACCAGCTCCGACCCTGTAAAAAATGCCAGCGCAAGTACAAGCAAACTCACCACCATTCCAAGAACGCCCCATATCAATAATGGCCTTCTTCCGACCTTATCGAGGAGCCAAACAGCTGCTATCGAGAAAATGACGTTAACAACTCCCACTCCTAATGTTGCTAAAATGGCGCCAAATGCAGAGCCAAAACCTGCGATCTGAAAAATTTTTGGAGCATAATAGATCACTGTGTTGATTCCCGTGATCTGCTGGAAGCAATTAAGGAGAATCCCAATGAGCAGCACAAAGCGGAGCTTAGGATGAAAAAGAGCTGACCAGCCCTCCTTCTTTTGAGGTGCAGCGTTCGATTTCATTTCTGATAAGTGCTCTTCCCACTCAGAATCGCGCCTGAGTTTTTGCATTACGGCAATCGCTTTTTCTTCTTGACCCTTGATCAAGAGCCATGGAGGCGTTTCAGGGATAAAATAAAGCGCCCAAATCTGGATCAGCGCAGGAATAACGCCGACTGCAAACATCATCCTCCAAGCCCCTTCATGGGAATAAAACAAACTGACGGTATAGGCAGCTAAAATGCCTATTGTCGTGGCCAATTGGCTAAGCGATACAAAACGCCCTCTATAATGGGGCGGGGAGATCTCGGCAATGTACAGAGGAGCTGTTAAAGAAATAATGCCAACGGCAAGTCCTGTGAATGCTCGACCAAGGGAAAGAAAGAAAAAAGTGTGGGAAACACTGATGATTGTTGCACCAAAGATGAAGATGAGGGCAGTGAGTAGAATTGTTTTTTTCCGTCCCAGCCAGTCAGCAAGCGTACCTGAAATGAGCGCGCCGCCTAAGGCTCCGAGCAGGATGATGCTGACGATAAACCCCTCATCGATCGCACCTAAATTAAAGTCAGGAGATAAAAAGATGAGAGCGCCCGAAATGATCCCTGTGTGGTAGCCAAACAGAAATCCTCCCATTGCAGCAATAATGACCGAAAAAAGGGTGTAATTTGTGAAGCGTTCTTTCATCTAATTTCAAGCCTCTTTATAAGTAGGAAATATCTCCTGTTGCAAGTCTTGCGGAAAAGCTTTTTTCATCAGACGGCACATCTCTCCAAATTGTTTGATCAAGCACCCTTCCTTGTTATAGCCCATCCTCTGGTAAAACCCTTCCGAATCTGCACGCACATGTAGATAGACATCGCGAACGCCTCTTTTAATTAGAGAGCGCTCTAAGGTTTGAAGAAGTTGCCGGCCAAATCCTCGACCTTGGTACTCTTCACTAACCGCCATCTGAAAGATCCGTCCGTTCGTTTCCGTTTCAGCGAAAAAACAGACACACCCGACAATTTTATCTCTGATCAAGGCAACCAGATGAAGACTCTGATCTTCTTCAGGAACTTCCTCAGACCCTGGAGGCATCCCCAAGGGTTTTCGCAGTACCTCCCAACGCAGCATCCGTTCCGCTTCATAATCGGCCCCATTTGGAGCAATAAATCGAAATTTAATCATCTAAACCTCCTATGCAACCGAATTTTGTGACACGTCCCCTATTTAAAGAGGTTGAGCTATTCATTCAGAAGTTAACACAACAATTGAGAATTTAGCAAAGCGATTAGGGGACGTCCAGCAGCTCCTGCTAGAAGCGGCAGCTGATGGGCATTCAAAACTTTAAGCGAGCTTATCTACGATTTGATCAGTAAGCTTTTAAGATACTGTCCTTCAGGATGGGCAAGCGAGATCGGGTGATCGGGAGCTTGAATATGTTTTGATAAGATTTGGGCGTCTGATCCTGCATCGATTGCAGCTTGGAAAACAACATTTTGAAAAAGGCCCTCATCTATAAAATGGGAGCAAGAACAGGTCAGAAGAAGAGGGAAATGAGAAGGGCATCGCTTCAATAGTTCAAAAGCAAGCCTATTGATTTCTTTATAACCTGCGCACGCCGGAATTTGATCTCCTTTTTTCTTAGCAAAAGCAGGGGGATCAAGAATGATCAGATCGTAGCGATCCGATGTTTCTCTTAAAAAATCGAAAACGTCGGCTTCAACGATCTCATGGGTATAGGGATTAATTTGATTTAATACGGTATTTTTCTGGGCAAGATCTAACGCCTCTGGACTGGAATCAACGCTAGTAACGTGCGCAGCCCCTGCGCGCAGGGCATAGATCGAAAACCCTCCACTATACGAAAAGCAGTTAAGAACCCGTTTTCCTTGGCTAAGCTCTCCAATTTTTTTCCGCATTTCTCGTTGGTCGAGGAAAAAACCCGTTTTCTGCCCCTTTTCTAAAGAAATTTGGAATAATGCCCCATGCTCCCTTACGACTAGATCACTGCTGTGCTTGGAATAGACCCACCCTTGAAAATCGGCAAGTCCTTCTTGCCGTCTAGCAGAGGAGAAAGATTTTTCATAAATTGCCTCTGGAGAGCACTTGTGAACGAGCATTTCAATAATTTTATTTTTAAGCCTCTCAATGCCGCACGTATTGATTTGGAGTACTAAGATCCTGTCATACTGATCAACGACCAGGCCAGGAATCCCATCCCCTTCTGCATTGATCAAACGAAAACAGTCGGTCTCTTGACCTGATAAACATGCCTTGCGAAGCGCTAATGCTCGATCGATCGCATCATGAAGAGCTTCCTCAACAGGTTGATCGGAGAAGGTCAACACTCTTCCAGAGATCGAGTTTTGTCCATGAAAATACCCTTTGGCAAGAAACTCCCCTGTTGAACTAAAAACAGAAAAGACCTCTCCATTTTCAACCAAAGGAAGACTGGCGATTGCACCAGAAAAGATCCAAGGGTGCCTTTTTAAGAGCGACTTTTCCTTGCCAGGTTTTAAGACAACTTCTTTACTCATGCCAACTGGAGCTTTAAGGATTTGGATTTTACTTTCTTTTCTTCTGCCTCAACCGGTCCGATCACACGACCGATCAAATCGTAATCGGCAATATCGGTGATCTCCACTTGATAAAACTGGCCGAACGCAGTCACTTTTCTCCCATCGTTGATGATCACTTGGCCATCGATTTCAGGACATTGTCCATAAAACCTGCCGCGCATCAGAAAATTTGACTCGGGATGGTACCCTTCAACAACAACTTTAAGCTGTCTCCCAATGTAGGCCCTGTTCCGCTTTTTCACGATTTCCTTCTGCGTCTTAGCCAGCTTTTCATAACGGGCTCTCTTGAGCTCATCGGCTATATGCCCGGTCATCCTAGCAGAAGGGGACTCCTCTTCGCGCGAGTACTGGAAAATACCAATATGATCGAGAGGGTGCTGTTGGATGAATTCGACCATCTCTTCAAACTGCTCCTCAGTCTCTCCAGGGAAGCCGACCATTAAGCTTGTGCGAATAATCACACCCGGAAGGCGTTCGCGCAATGCTTTGATAATGCTGATAATCTGAGCACGGTTTGTCTTGCGGCGCATCGCTTTGAGCATCCCATCATTGATGTGCTGGATCGGCATATCGAGATAACGGCAAATCCGAGGGTCTTTTTCCAAAATACCGATTAACTCCTCGGTAATCTCATCGGGATATAGGTAAAGGAAACGGAGCCAAAAATCTTTTGGTGATTTCAGCAGCTGCCGCACGAGGTTTTCGAGTCCATGGACCTCTTTTCGCTCTTTTCCGTAATCGCCTAAATCCTGAGCAATCAAGATGACCTCATGTACGCCTTGGTCAAGCAGCGTATTGAATTCTTTGATAACTCGATCAACGGGTTTACTGCGCAAAGGGCCTTTGATCTTCGGAATAATGCAAAACGCGCACTGCTTGGCACACCCTTCAGCGATCTTTAAGTAAGCAAAATGCTGAGGCGTCGATAATTGGCGCGGCACCTCACCCCATTCGAGATAACTCCTTGCACTTGTCACAGCTTCCCCGGCAACGGGTGCTTGAATCGCCTCCAATACCTTTTCGACATCCCCTGAGCCCAAAAAATAGTGGATATCTGAAAATTTCTCTTTGAGCTCATCCTTATGTTTTTGGACCATACATCCAGCGACGATGACCTTTGCACCTTTCTTCTTCTCTTTGAACATTTCATCGATCGTATCGCACGACTCTTGTCGAGAAGAAGCTAAAAATCCACATGTGTTCACAATCAGATAATCGGCCTCTGCTAGGTCCGGGGTCGCCTCATAACCTGCCTTGAGCAAAATGCCAATCATCACCTCTGTATCGACGAGGTTTCTTGAGCACCCAAGGCTGGTAAAATGGATCTTATCGCCTTTAAAAGCCGGTTTCTTCATAGATTCATCCCATAATTAGTCGAAACAGCTTAGCAGCTATCTCAATTTTTTTTGCACTAAAATTATTAAAATGAGACTATTGCATAAATATAGAAAAAGCTGCCTAACCTCGACTTTTCCCAGCCTCACGACTAGCTTACTAACCTGAATAATGGGTTTTTCAGATGAGCATCAATGTGCTGTCCAACCCTTCTAAATTCAAAGAGGGTTTTTTCGGCTGAAGATCATAGGCAGCGATTCCGGCCAGTAGATTGACCAAAAAATTTTGTGGAC